>JALZOC010000380.1 GCA_030857365.1 Acidobacteriota bacterium | reverse complement strand
CGCGCCCACCGCAGCTTGCCGGTGGCCTGGCAGTGCGGGCAGCGGCCCTCGCGCGTCCGGATTCGCCCGGCTCCGCCGCACACGCCACACTCGACCTGCCGGGTGACGACCACCTGCCGCTCGATGCCGCGGATCGACTCATCGAACGTCAACGTGACTGCCGCGTGCACGTCCGCCCCCGCTTCGGGCTCGTCGCGCTCGGGCGCGAGCGGATGCAGCACTTCGGCGAACAGTTCGCTGAATGTCGCCGCCTCCGTCCCCCTGGCGGCAAACGAAAAATCGAACCCCGAAAACTCGAACGCCCCAGGCTCGCCGACGCTCGGGACGCGGCCGCCGGCCGCATCGTAGTGCCGGCGCCGTTCCGGATCGCTCAACGTGCCGTGCGCTTCTGAAATCCGCGCGAACATCGCTTCGGCCGCGCGATCACCCGGGTTGATCCCCGGGTGATACCGCCGCGCCAGTCGCCGATACGCCCGCTTGATCTCGGCCGGGCTCGCGTCCGGACCGAGGCCGAGAATGACGTAGTAGTCCACGCGCTACTTCTTCTCTTCTTCGACCACTTCCGCGTCGATCACATCGCCGCTCGCCGCGCCGCTGCCCCCGGGGGCTCCCTCGCCGGCGCCAGGCGCGCCCTCGCCCGGGCCCCCCTGGCCCCCACCGGCGCCGGCGCTCGCCGCCCGGTAGAGCACTTCGGCCGCCTTGTGCTGCGCGGTGTTCAGCGCCTCCATCGTCCGCTTCATCGCCGGGACGTCGTTCTTCTCGATGGCCGCTTTCAGTTCCGCGATCGCGGACTCGATCGGCTGCCTGTCGGAGGCCGAGAGCTTGTCGCCGGATTCCTTGATCATCTTCTCCGCCGCGTAGGCCGCCTGATCCGCGTGGTTCCGCGTCTCGATCTCTTCCTTGCGCTTGCGGTCCTCATCGGCGTGCGACTCGGCTTCCTTCATCATCTTGTCGACCTCCTCTTTGGAGAGGCCGCTCGACGAGGTGATGGTGATCTTCTGTTCCTTCTGCGTCGCCATGTCCTTGGCGGATACGTTGACGATGCCGTTGGCGTCGATGTCGAAGGTGACTTCGATCTGCGGAACGCCGCGCGGCGCCGGCGGAAGGCCGGTCAGGTGGAACTTGCCGAGCGGGCGATTGTCGCGCGCCATCGGGCGCTCCCCCTGCAGCACGTGGACCTCGACGCTCGTCTGGTTGTCGGCCGCCGTCGAGAACGTCTCGCTCTTCCGCGTGGGGATCGTGGTGTTCCGCTGAATGAGCGGCGTCATGACCCCGCCCAGCGTCTCGATCCCGAGCGACAGCGGCGTCACGTCGAGCAGCAGCAGATCCTTGACCTCGCCGGCGAGCACGCCGGCCTGGAGCGCCGCGCCGATGGCGACGACCTCGTCGGGGTTGACCCCTTTGTGCGGTTCCTTCCCGAAGAGCTCCTTCACGATCGCCTGCACGCGCGGGATCCGCGTCGAGCCGCCGACGAGCACCACTTCGTCGATGCTGGACGAGTCGATGCCCGCATCGGCCAGCGCCTGCTTCGTCGGGCCGACCGTCTTCTGCAGCAGATCCTCGACAATCTGCTCGAACTTCGACCGCGTCAGCTTCATCGTCAGATGCTTCGGCCCGGTCTGGTCCGCGGTGATGAACGGCAGGTTGATGTCGGTCTCCATGACGGTGGAAAGCTCCATCTTCGCCTTCTCCGCCGCCTCGCGGAGCCGCTGCAGCGCCATGCGATCCTTCGAGAGATCGATGCCCTCGGACTTCTTGAACTCGCCGACGATCCAGTCGATGATCCGCTGATCGAGGTTGTCGCCGCCGAGGTGCGTATCGCCGTTGGTCGCCTTGACCTCGACGACGCCTTCCCCGACTTCCAGGATGGAGATGTCGAACGTGCCACCGCCGAAGTCGTACACCGCGATAGTTTCGTCCTTCTTCTTGTCGAGGCCGTAGGCGAGCGCGGCCGCCGTCGGCTCGTTGACAATCCGCATCACCTCGAGACCGGCAATCTGCCCCGCGTCCTTCGTGGCCTGCCGCTGCGCGTCATTGAAGTACGCGGGCACGGTGATGACCGCCTTGGTCACGGACTGGCCGAGATACTCCTCGGCCGCCTGCTTCAGCTTCTGCAGGATCATCCCGGAGATCTCGGGGGGCGAAAAGTCCTTGCCGGAGGCGCTGATGCGGACGTCGCCGTTCGAGGCCCGGATCACCGAGTACGGCACCATCTTCATCTCTTCGTTGACTTCGTCGAAGCGACGGCCCATGAACCGCTTGATCGAGAACACGGTATTCTCGGGGTTCGTCACCGCCTGGCGCTTCGCCACCTGGCCGACGAGCCGTTCACCGGACTTGGTGAATCCCACGACGGACGGTGTGATGCGGCTGCCCTCCGGATTGGTGATCACTACCGGCTCGCCGCCCTCCATGACGGCGACGACGGAGTTGGTCGTGCCCAGGTCGATACCAATAATCTTGCTCATGACGTCTTTTTATCCTCGCGTCCCGCCGCCGCGATATGCGGCCGATCTTTATAACGACACTAATATAAAATATGAGCGAGTCTGAGTCAAGCTGGAGCGAAAATGGGGACACTCACCTTTACGGTAAGTGTTGACAGCGCGCGAACGATCAAGCACTTAGCGTAAAGGTGAGTGTCCCCATTTGGTGGGCCGGGGGTATAATCGACATTGCCAACCTGCCGACACGAACCTGCGGATCGCGCGTCCGCCGGGTTGTGAGGTCTCTGCCATGCCCTGCCGCGTTGCTTCTCTACTGTGTGCGATTCTCGTGCTGCCCGCCATTGCGGCTTCATCTGCGGCCCAGGACGTTCGGTCCGACGACCCACCCGCGCATATCTCCTCCGTGGACGGAGCCGCTACCCTCGAGCGCGACGGCCAGCCGGATGCCTCGCCGGCAAACATGCCGCTCCTCGCCGGAGACCGCGTCCGCACCGAGGGCGGACGGCTGGAAATCCTTTTTGCGGACGGCAGTACGCTCCATCTCGACGCCGGCACGACCGTGGACTTCCAGTCAGACGACCTTGTGCGGCTGCTGACCGGCCGCATCCGCGTGTCCATTCCGGGACCCGACCGGCAGGTGCAGTACCGGATCGACGCGCCGGCGGCCTCTGTCGAGATCGCCTCGCCGGGTGAGTACCGCGTAACGGTGTTGGGCGGGGCGCCCGAACCGGAGGTCGAGCTGGCGGTGCTCCGGGGATCCGCGGCGCTCGTCAACGACGCGGGACGGACCCCTTTGCGCGCGGGACAGCGGGCGGCATCCCGCGGCGGCGCGCCCCCCTCGTACGCCTACGCCTTCAACTCCGCTGCCTGGGACGACTTCGACCGCTGGTCCGAGACGCGGCGCGATCAGCGGCTCGGCGTGTCGGCGCAATACCTTCCCGCCGAGGTGCGGCCCTACGCGGCCTCGTTCGACCGGAACGGCGCCTGGCGGTACGAGGCGTCGTATGGGCATGTCTGGTACCCGACCGTGTCGGTGGGCTGGCGTCCGTACCGCAACGGCCGGTGGGTCACGCTGCGACCGTACGGATGGACGTGGGTGGGCGCGGATCCGTGGGATTGGCCCACGCATCATTACGGCCGCTGGGGGCTTTCGGGGAGCGCCTGGTTCTGGATCCCCGGACGAAGCTGGGCGCCCGCCTGGGTGTCGTGGGCCTATGCACCCGGCTACGTGAGCTGGTGCCCGCTCGGGTGGAACAACCGCCCCGTGGTGCAAATCGTCAATGTCTACGGGGGGGGCCGCGACCCCTGGCGTGCCTGGACCGCGGTTCCGGAGCGTCACTTCTCTCAATGGGCACGCGGCCGCGGCGACAGCGTGCATCGTGTGATCGTCGGCGACGTCGACGTGCGCGACGTGCGCAACCGGGGGACCTTCGTCGCGCGTGACCGCGGCCCCGACCTTCGGGGCTACGCGGTGCCCCGCTCCTCGACGCCCATTCGCGTCGCGGGCGCGGCCTCCGGCCGTCGCACCGGGTCGCCTGTCTACACCAACCTCGAACGCGGCGCTTCGCGCGTCGCTCCCGGCGCGTCACGGACGATGGTCGGTCCGTCGCGCGCGACACCGGCGCCCCCCGTGCGATCCGATCGATCGTACGAGCCGCGCGCGGGCGTTGAC
>JALZOC010000379.1 GCA_030857365.1 Acidobacteriota bacterium | reverse complement strand
TTTCGCGCTCGCGCGAGTTCGCGGCGGACGCCGGCGGTGCCGCGATCGCGGGCAATCCGTACGGACTGGCCGAGGCGTTGCGCAAGATCGACGCGGTCTCGAAACGGGTGCCGCTCGATGCCAATCCCGCCACGGCCCACATGTTCATCGTCAAGCCGTTTTCCGGGGGCGGCCTCTCGTCTCTCTTCAGCAGCCATCCCCCGACCGAGGCCCGCATCGCGGCGCTGCTCAGCGGACGCTGAGAAACCGCTCTTCCACTAGTGGGTGGCGCGGCGACCCCCGCGGGTGCCGTTACGGCAGCCGCTGCCGCGCCACCCGCGCATCTCCCGGCCACTCCCTCCCATCCCCCCTGTTCGCGGCCGGCGAATCGCGTGCGTTCGCTGGCCTCGCTTTTGCTCTTCTGAAGAGTACCGCGGGCCGTCCGGCGACGCCGGAGCGTGGCCGCGATGGAGGCAGCCGGTGGAGGATTTCGACATTCCGCAGAACAAGCTGGCTGAGTCAGCGGAACGGGTGGTCGACCGCGCCCTGGATGAGGCGCGCCGCCGCGACCACGCCCTGCTGACCAATGAGCATGTCTGCCTGGCGTTCGCCCAGGTGGAATGGGACATGTTCGGACAGGTCATGCGCGACGTGGAGTTGAATCCTCACGAGATTCTGCAGGCGCTCGAAGAGCACCTTCGGCTGCTGCCGAGCGTGACCGGCCGCGATATGCGGGTCGCCCCGTCGACCAAGCTCCTCTTCAAGCTGGCGCTGCTGCACGCCAGCCGCTCCGGCCGCCATACGGTCGAGGCGACCGACCTCTTCTCCGCCATTTTCGAGGAGACCCAGGGCATCCCGGTCTCGATCATCCGGCGGCACGGCATCGAGCCGGACGCGCTCGTGACCCGGCTCGCGACGCGGATGCGCGACCACGAACTGCGGGAGGAACGGCTGAAGAAGCGATTCGAGCTGCCGCCGTTCCTCAAGCACTTCGCGACGAACCTGAACCAGCTGGCGCGGCAGGACAAGATTCCGCCGGTCTTCGGCCGCGACTACGAAATGGATCAGGTCCTCGAGGTGCTTTGTCACCGCGAGCGCGCCAACTCCGTCCTCCTGCTGGGAGAGCCGGGCGTGGGCAAGACCGCCATCGCCGAGGGGCTCGCCCGGCGCATCGAGTTCGAGCCGGAGAAGGTGCCAGTCCGCCTGCGCGACTGCCAGGTCGTGAACCTGCAGATGAACACGATGGTGGCCGGCACCATGCTGCGCGGGATGTTCGAGGACCGCATCCAGAACGTCATACGCGAGATCAAGGAGCGGCCCAACCTGATTCTGTTCATCGACGAAGTGCACACGATGATCGGCGCAGGCTCCGCGCTCGGGGCCCCGTCGGACGCAGCCAACGTGTTCAAGTCGGTGCTCGCCCGCGGCGAAGTGCGGATCATCGGCGCGACGACCCTCAGCGAATACAAGGAGTTCATCCAGGAGGACGAAGCGCTCGCGCGCCGGTTCCGGACCGTGCAGGTGAACGAGCCGTCGATCGAGCAGACGCGCCACATTCTCTACAGCCTGCGACCGCGGCTCGAACGCAACTATTCGGTTCGCATCAGGGACGAAGCGATCGACACGGCGCTGGAGATGTCCCCGAGGTACATGCGCCACCTGCAGCTGCCCGACAAGGTCATCGGCTGGCTCGATACCGCGGCGGTCAAAGCGGAGATAGGACGCCGGTGGGAGGTCACGTCGGCGGACGTCGTCAACGTGATCTCGAAAGTGGCCCAGATCCCCGAGGACATGGTGTTCCGCGACGTCTCCGCGCGCTTCCGCGACATGGAAACCCGGCTTGGCGCCAGGGTGGTGGGGCAGCGGCAGGCGATCGACGCCGTGGCGCGCCGGCTCGTGCTGAACAAAGGGCCGCTCAAGGACGGATTCGACCGGCCCGACGGCGTGCTGCTCTTCCTCGGTCCCACCGGGGTGGGGAAGACCGAGCTCGCAAAATCGGTCGCGGAGTTTCTCTTCGGGGACGAGAAGAAGATGGTGCGCGTCGACATGTCCGAGTACCAGGACGGGGCGGTGGCGGTCGACAAACTCATCGGCATGCCGCGCGGCATCGTCGGGTCCGAGCGGGGCGGAGTGCTGACGAATCAGCTGAAAGACAACCCGTACTCCGTCGTGCTCCTCGACGAGGTCGAGAAGGCGAGCCCGAGCATGCTGAACGTCTTCCTCCAGGCGTTCGACGAGGGATGGATCACCGACGGCCGCGGGAAACGCGTGTACCTGAGCGACGCCATCGTCATCATGACGTCCAATATCGGGTCCGAATGCTTCCGCAAATTGAGCAGCCCCCTCGGGTTCTACTCGAAGCAGATCAGCATGGAACAGGTGCAGGGGGAGATCACGCGTGAACTGGAGCGCCGGTTCTCGCCGGAGTTCCGCAACCGCATCGACGAAGTGATCGTCTTCCGGCCGCTGGCCAAGGACGAAGTGCGGCACATCACGGAGCACCAGATCGTCAAGATAGGGCGCGCGCTCGCGAAGAGCGGCCGTTCGTTGAAGGTCACGCCCGAAGCCATCGAGCAGCTCGTGACGGACGGGTACAGCCTCGCGTATGGCGCCCGTTTCCTGAAACGCGTGATCGAAACACGAATCAAGCTCCCGATCAGTCAGCGTTGGGCTGAGGGGGAGGAGTTCACGGCTGAGGTGCGCGAGGGACGTGTCGAGATAGAGGTGAGCCGGACGAACGGCAGCTATTCGCGGCTCGCGGCGATCGCCTGATGCGGGCCTCCACGCCGGCACGCGCCGTCGTCCCACTCGAAGGCCGCTTGTGCGTTGGGAGCGTTCTCCTCTGGCGCGTCGAGGACGGGGGACCGGGCGGATGTGGCTTTGGTCCGCTTTTGTATGTCGTGGCGCCGCTGGATCGTGTCTATCATCGCGCGCACTGACTTGACGTACTCGGCCGGAGCGTACGCCCCCGCATAGAGCCGCCCGTAACCCTCGACCATTTCCGGGAACTCCCTCGCGAGAAACCCCATGAAGTGGTCCTTCGTTCCCCCTTTGAGATACATGATGTTGGCGCCCATGAACGCGGCGCCGTGGTCCGCGATCGCCTTGATCGTGGCCTCCAGCTTCGATGGGTGCGTGGTGAAGCCGGGCACCACGGGGGCCATGAGGACGCCCGCATTCACCCCGGCATCACGAAGGTGACGGACCGCCCGCAGCCGCTGCAGCGGGTGGGCCGTGCCCGGTTCGAGCGCGCGCCACGCGTCCTCGTCCACCGTCGGCACGCTCATGTACACCGTGCAGCCGGCCTCCCGATCGAGCTGCGCCAGCAGGTCGGCATCCCGCACCACCATCGGCCCCTTGGTGACGAGCCCTACCGGCGTGCGGCCCGCAAGGAGGGCCTCGAGCGCTCCTCGCGTGAGTTTGTAGTGACCCTCGATCGGCTGGTAGGGATCGGTCGCGGTACCGACCGCAACCTGCTCACGAGCCCATGCAGGCTTGTCGAGCTCCCGCCGCAGCACGTCGAGCAGGTTGATCTTGACCAGAATCACCGTGGAGAAGTGATCGTCGGGCCCGAGCTCGAATTGCGTCTGGTATCGGCGTGCGAAGCAGTAATGGCAGGCATGCGTACAGCCGCGATATGGATTGAGCGTCCAGTTGAAGGGCATGCCCTTCACCGGGTTCAGCGCCGACCGGCACGTGATCTCCTGGTACCGCGCGGCGTCCGCGCGGCGCTGCGACTCGTCCAGCGCCGCGTCGGGGCCCTCCTGCCGGATGCGAAGCGCAAGCGCGCGGGCCGTGGGGGGGCGGTTTCCAACCTGCAGAAGCAAAGGCTGCTCGGACATTCATGAAGTTTCGCCCTGTGTTCGCCTCAAAGTCAATCGTCGTGTACTGAGGGCGCGAAAGCTCCAGCAGAGCGCCCATGGGCCGCGTTATCTGCCGGCCGCCTTCCGGAAGGCCGGCATCGACGCCATCAGCAGCCAGGGGCTGCGTGGATCCGCTCCCGCCAGGCGGTCAGCAGATCGTCAAGCGTGCGCTCGATGGGAATCCGCGCTTCCCATCCAACCTCCGCGCCGATGCGCGAAGGATTTCCCGCGACGACGGGGTTATCGCTCGGCCGCAGGCGCGTCGGGTCCGGCTCGATCCGGATCG
>JALZOC010000378.1 GCA_030857365.1 Acidobacteriota bacterium | reverse complement strand
TCCCACCGGCGAGACGGCCAGCCATGACCCGTAGAGCGCGTGCCACGCGAACATCTGCGGGGCGAACGCGATGGTCGCACACGCGGTGAAGAGGGCTCCGCCGGCGAGGGTGCGGGTGAGGCGCAGCCGATCGCCCGAGCGGCTCGCGGCTGCCATGGCCAGGACGGCATCGCAGGCGGGCAGCACGGCGAAGATTGCATTCTGCCAGCGGATGAGCGTCATGAATCCGGCGAGTGTCCCCAGCCACGCCCACTGCCGGGTCGTTCGATCGCCGCGCGTGGCGAGCCACCCCCACACGAACCCGGCGACCGCGGCCATGGAGGGAGCGTGCGTCATGCTGGGCTCCTTGACGACGTACCAGAGCATGAAGGAGCCGCCCATGATGAAGGCCGTCGCTGTGGCAGCCAGCGTGGCCGAATAAATTCGCGCGGTCAGCCGGAAGCAGAACCAGCAGCCGAGCAGGCCATAGGAAAGTCCCGCGATGCAGACGGCCTGCCTGTATGGGAACGATACCCCGTTGGTGCTGACGTTCGGATCCGACCTGGACAGGTGTGTGGCGACGCCGTGGCCGGCAGCGAAAAACGGGGCCCACACGATCGCGGGCCCGACCGTCCAGGCGGACTGTGCGTGACCTGTCGGCGTCGGCTCGAACAGGTGCTCCTTGTCGCCGAGTCCGAGCAGCTTGTAGTCATTGGTGAAGTCGACGTCCCGATCGAACGCGATCGATCGCAGATAGGCGAAGTAATAGAAGCCGTCGCTCTGCAGCCGGGCGCCCAGCTGAAGCTGCGCGGCGACCCCGAGGGCAAAGAGCACGGCAAACAGAACGGGCGATCGCCAGCGTGCCCCGCCGACCGGTTCTCGTCCGGCAGCCGCGACCACGACCGCTCCGGCCACAACGACGAGGAGCGCCAGCGTGAAGAGCCCCGGCCGGGCGCCGATCAGACGTTCGGCGACCGAGAGCCGTGCGACCTCACGGCAGGAGAGCTCGACGATCGTACCGACGATCCAGATCCATCCCGCCGCCGCGAGGCCCCGCCCGGCAGGCGACCGCCTGTTCAGGGTGCCACCTGGTAAATCCGGAGTTCCGGTCCCGGCACCTGCATGCCATCGGGCGACGGGGTGAAGCGCGCCAGCTCCCGGCTCTGCTCGAAGATCCGCATGTACTCCGCGTACTCCCTGGGATGCCTCTGGGGCTCGGTCAGGTATGGGCCGTACGACTGCGACGATGCCACGAGGTACTGCACACCGCGTCGCTGATACTCCTCGTACGGCCGGGACCGCAATTGCGCCGTGTTCTCGGACCGGAGTGGAGGCGGGAGGAGCAGCTTTCTCGTTTCGACGACAACGAACGATCCTGGCGGGATGTTCTGGCGGATCCACTCGTACGCCAGGCGCGTTGTGTCGCGGCGGCCGATGAGGCGATCGAATTTGATCGACGCGTACGCCGGAGGCGCGAGTGCCGCGGCGGTGAGTGCCGCGATCAGTGCGGCCCGGGGCGCCCGCGGGATTTCATAGCGCCGCAGCAGGCTCACGCCCGAGACGACCGCCGTTGCTGCCAGCAGGCACAGCATCGGGACGGCCGGCAGCAGGTAGCGCGCGAAGACGATCTGCTGCCCTGCGAGCATGTAGAACTGCACGAGCGGGACCACGATGAGGACCGCCCATCGGAACCGGCCGGGGCCCTTGACGATACGGACGAGGGCGAGGATCAGCCCCGCGGCCGCCAGCAGCGTCGCCGGATACCCAAAGTGGATCAACAGGTGCTTGAGGTAGATCATCCACGACGGCTCCGGGCGGGGTGCAGCCGTCTTGTACATGGCGGCGAGCCGCGCAAAGTCGTTGAGGAACGCCGGCAGATCGAGAACGCTGTATGGCGCACCGACAAGGAATGCGGCCCCCGCGGCGGCCACGGCTGCGAGCGCGCACGCTCGCGGTGAGCTCCTGGCGCGCGGGGTCATCACGGATGCGATCAGCGGCATCAGCAGCGCGATCCCGCCGTTGTACTTCGTCGCGGCGGCGAGCCCCGCGGCCGCGCCTGCCCACGCGAAGGTGATCGCCGTGCCGCGCTCGTGCGCCGACAGCGTGAGGACCAGCGTAAGCGTCATGAAGAACACCGTCGGGATGTCGGTGAGCACGTAGTGCGACGCCTGTACGTGCAACGGCATCACCGCGAGCAGCCCCGCGGCGAGGAGCGCATGGCGCGCGCCCCATCGCATGCCGGCCTGGAAGACGACGGTCGCGGTTCCGAGCAGCGCCGTCAGCCCACGGCCCCACACATAGAAGGCGACCGGATCGGCGGCGCCGATCGAGTCCCACGCGCCTCTCATGGCTCCGGCGATGAAGCGCACGATGTAGACCGCGAGCTGCACGTACATGTAGAGCGTCGGATAATCGTAGAACCCCTGCGGATTCAGGGATCCGCTGCGCATCATGTTCAGCGCGCGTTCGACGATCTCAGGCTCGTCAACGGCGGGAGAATACGGGAGTCCGTGTCCGAGCGCCCAGAAGCGCAGCGCAGCGGCCGCGGCGAGCACCAGCGCGAGGCTGGCGCGGGACGGCCGCATGTCGCTCGCTTCTCGCCACTCGCGCTCTATCAAGATTGAGGATCCCCGGGTGAGGCGGCCAGTGTACTACAGCGTCCACGGAGCAGATCGTCGTAGAGGCGCAGCGTGGCCGCCGCCGCCGCGGTCCACGAGAACTCGCGCTCGACGCTCGCGCGGCCGGCGAGGCCCATGCCGGGAAGACGCTCGCGCTGGCCGAGCGCGCCGCTGATTGCCGCGGCGAGCGCCGACGCGTCCCCGGGCGCCACGAGCCAGCCGGTGACACCCTGGCGCACCTTGTCGGGCAGACCGCCGGCCGTCGTCCCGACGACCGCACGGCGATGCGCCATGGCTTCAAGCGTCACGAGGGAGCTGCCTTCGTAGAGCGTCGGATGTACGAAGAGGTCCGCTCCTTCGTACCACGCGTGGAGCTCGGAATCGGGGAGGCGTCCGGCCATGAGGACGTGATGGGTCAGCCCGGCCGCCGCCACCGCGGCGGCGAGCCGGCCGCGAAACGGGCCGTCGCCCACCAGGACCCAGCGCCAGCGGCCTTCCGCGATGAGCCCGGCGTGATCGCGCAGCGCCGCAAGCGCCGCGATCAGCACGTGGAAGCCCTTGTTCTCTTCGAGCCGCCCGACGCTGAGCATGACTGCGTCTCGCGGGGGGATGCCGGCGGCGTGCCGGACGCGCGCGCCGTCTGCCGCGGCCGCCAGTGCATCCACCACCCGCAGGTCGAGCGCGTTCGGGATCACGCGCACGCGCTCGGGGGGGACCCGAAGGTGTGCACGCACCATCGGCTCGAGCGCATGGTCGGTCGCGATGACGCAGTCCGCGGCGCGCGCGCACGCGAGCACGGCCTGACGCAGAGGAAAGTAGGCGGCGCGCTTCAACCGGGCGCCAGACGGATCGGCACCGCCGAACTCTTCCATTCCCTGGGGGTTGAGCACGAGCGGCGCAGTACTTCTCGAACGGCGCCGTGCGAACCCGAGCACGCTCGCCCCGAAGCCGTGCACCAGTTCCACCGATCCGGCGCTCACGAGATCCCATGCGGCCCGCCCCGCCCGCTCGCCGAACAGTGGATACGCGGTGCTCCGATCGAGTGCGGTCGTTCCGCGCCGTCCGGCGAAGGGGAACGTGCGATACGGCACGAGTTGAATCGTGACGGCCGGATGGATGGCGCCCGCCACGGGCGGGCCCGCCGAGGGAGGCCGTGTGATGAGCGTGACCGTCACACCGGCATCCGCGAGATGACGAACCAGGTCGTAGACGCTGCGCTCGAGGCCCCCAAGACCGTGGAGCGGATATACGGCGCGTGAGACGACCGCCACCCGCAAATCGCGTGTCATCGGCTCCGGCCGGCCAGCAGGTCGTTGTAAAGCGCTTCGATACGGCCCAGCACCGCGGGCGCGTCGAACCGCCGCTCGACGTGGATTCGGGCGGCCGCACCCAGCCGGGCGCGCAGTGCCCCGTCGGCCCGCAGCCTCCGCACATCGTCGGCGAGCTCGCCGGCCGTGGCCGACAGGAGGCCGGTCTGCTCATCGAGGATGATGTCCGACGTGCCGCCGGTGTCCATGGCGGCAATCGGAACGCCG
>JALZOC010000033.1 GCA_030857365.1 Acidobacteriota bacterium | reverse complement strand
GGCCAAGCAACGCGGCGACATTCCCGCCGATTCCGATACGCGGCAGATGGCCAGCCTGCTCGTTGACTGCTGGGAGGGCGCGGCGCTCCGCAGCCGGTTGCGCGGCAATGGCGCACCGCTCAAAGCCATGCTGGATTTCTATTTCAATCGGCTGTCACGCGCTGACCGGATCGTCGAAAACAATGCGTGCGAGCGAAGGCGTGAGCAATGAAGCCAAAAGCTCGTCTGATCGGGGAAGGGTGGGCGGATTGTCTCGCAAGCCGACAATGCGAGCGAAGACCGTAAGGTTTCGGGTCGAACTCGCGTTCTAAATATGAGGGGCCTGTCTTGCGGATGAGTGGCTGGGTGTCCGGGACGGAATTCACAACTTCCTGATCACGGCGGCGTAGACCCCTGTCCCCGCAACCTATCCATAGTCAGCCACTTCGAAGCCTGACCGGCGATCCATCGTGGAGACGGTCCGAAATCTCTATACAAATTTCGGACGAGATCTCAGGCCACCAGCACCCGCGCCCGGGCCGTCGCCCGCGTGCGCGGCTTCACGACGATCTCCACTTCGCTGCCGAGCAACACGAGGAACCGCACGAGGCGATCAAGCGAAAACCCCGCAAGCCGGCCCCGGACCACGGCCGACACTTTCGGTTGGTCGATCTTCAGCAGTTCAGCGGCGGAGGCCTGAGTGAGACCGCGCTCGGCGATGAGCGCGGCAATCTTGCGCGCGAGCTCGGCCTTCGCGAGTGCCTCCGCTGGGCGCCGGTGCCCGAGGTCCTCGAAGACGTTGCCGCTCCCGACGATGTAGTCCTTCCGCGCCATCGGTCTACTCCTTCTTCTTGCTGATCTCGATGGCCTGCTTCAGCCGCTGCTTGATCAGCTCGATCTCAGACTTCGGCGTTGCGATTCCGCTCTTCGACTTCTTCTGGAACGCGTGCAGCACGAAGACGCGCTCGGCCAATCGAACGGTGTACACCGAGCGGAACGTATCTCCGCGATGATCCGACACAACCTCCAGAACGCCCGATCCCAGTCCCTTCAGCGGCTTGGCTGACACGTGCTTGTCGCCACGCTGCGCCAGGTAGATCGCATAGCCCATCTCGTCCTGCACGGGCGCCGGGAACGTCTTGAGCTCTCGCAGCGAGTCGCCGAGCCAGATCACGGGCTTCAAGGGCCGCGCCGGCATCTCCTGCGATCATGCCATATTTGGCATTTCGCGCGCGAGTTCTTGTGAACGACCGACGGTTGCGAGAGCTGCCATTTCTTTCCCTGTAGCTGTTGCAGTGAAACGGGTTGGAAAGCTTACGGCTGGGTATTTGAGACGATTTTCGAACCTGGTTCGTGAGCGCAGCATGAAGCTGCGTCACCGGGTCCAGCCCTTCTCAGGCGGCCCGGTCCAAGAGCGTGGCATCGGCCGACCGACACCTGGACGAATGGTGTAAGCTCGGCTGAACCCACGTGCTTTCCGCCGGCGACAGACTTGGTCCGTACGAGATTCTTACGCTCCTCGGCACCGGGGGTATGGGAGAGGTATGGAAGGCGCGAGATACGCGCCTCAACGCATCGTCGCGATCAAGTGCCTCAAGGTTCAGCACTGTGCCCGGTTCGAGCAGGAAGCACGGGCGATTGCTGCTCTGAACCACCCGCACATCTGCCAGATCTTCGACATCGGTCCGGACTACTTGGTGCTCGAGTTCGTCGAAGGGGTGCCGTTCGAAGGCCCCCTGCCCGTGCGCGACGCCTTGCAGGTGGCGCTGCAAATCGCCAGCGCCCTCGAAGCCGCGCACAAGCAGGGCATCCTGCACCGCGACCTGAAACCCGCGAACGTGCTGGTCACTGAGGCCGGCGCAAAGCTGCTTGATTTCGGTGTGGCCACGTTCACGGGAAACGCAGACAGCGAGTCCACTGTGACACTCGACGGCGCGGTGGTGGGGACGGCGTCGTACATGTCGCCGGAGCAGGCGCAGGGAAAGCCGCTCGATGCACGCTCCGACGTGTTCAGCTTCGGAGCCACGTTGTACGAGGCGCTTAGTGGAAAGCGCGCGTTCAGCGGTGACTCCATCCTGGACACGCTGAACGCGGTGGTCAGCCGCGAGCCGGAACGGCTGGATTCGCCGCTGTCGCCTGTGGTGAACCGCTGTCTTGCCAAGGATCCCTCGCGGCGGTTCCAGAACGCGTTGGAGGTGAAACAGGCGCTGACGGAGGCGATGGGCCGGCTGTCCACTGCAGTGGCGGTCGCGCGACCCGAGCTACCGGTCCTCAGCCCGTCGGTCGCGGTGCTTTCCTTCGCGAACATGAGCGGCGACCGCGAGCAGGAGTACTTCAGCGACGGCCTGACCGAGGAGATCATCAACGCGCTCGCCCAAATCCCCGGGCTGAAGGTCATCGCTCGCACTTCCGCGTTCGCGTTCAAGGGGCAGAACATCGACGTGCGTCGCATCGCCGAGACCCTCGGTGTGGCCCACGTCCTCGAAGGCAGCGTTCGGAAATCCGGCAATCGCGTTCGCATGACCGCGCAGTTGATCGCGGCCACAGATGGAAGCCACCTCTGGTCAGAACGATACGACGCTGAACTGGCCGATATCTTTGCTGTGCAGGACGCCACCGCGACTGCCATCGCGGGAGCGCTGCAGCTGAAGCTTGCGGTCGGGCCACGCAAGCACACGCCCGCGCTCCCGGCATTCGAGGAGTTCTTGAGGGCTCGGCATCATCTGCAACGATGGTCGCCGGAAGCGGCGACGAAGGCCATGGGTTACCTCCGGCGGGCAATCGAGATCGATCCGGCGTTTGCCCTGGCCAGGTGCGAACTCGGCTGGTGCCTCTTCATTCTGGTGACGGAAAACCAGATTCCAGCCGGCGAGGGCGCGCGATTGATGAGCGTGGAAGCGCGGGCCGCGCTGGTCGTCGATCCGTCGCTGGCTGACGCATACGCCGTCCTGGCGATGGCGGCCGTGCTCGACTACGAATGGGAGCAGGCGGATCACGCGTTCGAGCTGGCGTTGTCGAACCCTCCGCTGCAACCTCTCGTCCGTTGCCTCTACAGCGTGTGGCACCTCGCGCCCTTGGGACGGATGCAAGAGGCCAAAGAGCAGATCGTTCGCTCGCTCGAAGAGGACCCGCTCAACACCTACTCGCAAGTGATGTTTGGCGCCCAATTGTTCGCGTCCGGCAGATTGCTCGAGGGGGAGACTGCGGAACGCCAGGCTCTGGAACTCGATCCCAGCCACTGGCTGGCCTATTTGTGGCGCGGTGCCCAGCACGCGACTCACGCACGTCTGGCCCACGCGCGCGCCGACCTCGAGAAAGCGTACGCGCAGGCTCCCTGGAATGTGTGCGTGATCGGACTCTACGCGGGAGTGTTGGCGGTGAGCGGAGACAGGCCTCGAGCCCAGATACTCCTCAGCGGCCTGGGCGATGGAACGGCGTTCGGAGCGCCCGTCGGGTTCATCCTGTACCACGGATCGCTTGAAGAGATCGATCTCGCGGCGGAGTGGTATGCGCGGGCTATTGAACAACGCGATACCCGAGCGCCATGGATTCTCGCTCACCTGCTCGGTGATCGTCTGACATCCAGTCAACGCTGGCCCGCTCTTAAGAGAATGATGAAGCTGCCGTAAAGGTGTGATAGCGGTTACGGCTGTATTGATGAGCTGGCTGGGTGTCAGGGACGGAATTCGCAACTGGATGGTCACGGCTGCGTGAGGCCCGCGGTGTCCAACCCCACGCCGCTGAACCAGTTGTCGCCATAACGTCTCGGGAGCGACGCGCAGGTTGTCCGAAATGTGTATACAAATATCGGACAACCTAAAAAGCCGACGCTGTCGGAGCGGCGGCGCATCGGCGGCGCGCCGTCCCGCGAGAAGCGTCTCGGCGAGTCCGTTCCGGTTCGTGTGGCGTATCAGCGGGCGGTCACGACCTGCCCAATCGCTCGTCCGTCCGCGATGACGACTACGATTCTGCGGCTGTTCTCGATCCGGTCTAGCGGGTTGCGCGACAGCAGTACGAAATCCGCGTCGAACCCTTGAGCGATCGCTCCAATGCGGTCGGAAGCGCGGAGGAACGCCGCACCTCCCGCCGTTGCCGCTCGCAGCGCCTGTGCCGGGGTCAGCCCCGCGCGCACCATCCAGGCCAGCTCTTCGTGTGCCGAGTACCCCGGGAACACGAACGGGTTGTTCACGTCGGTGCCCAGGGCGATCGGCACGCCTGCTGCGGCAGCCCGGCGCAGGTTCTCCGATCCGTGCCGGAGGTACTCCAGCGCACCCGCTTCGTCCTCGGCAGCTGACGCCAGGAAGGACGGCACCGTGAGGCTCTCGATTGCAGAGGGTTCCACGCCCGCGAGGGCGTAGGGGTCGGACTCTCGCTGCTTGCGCGCCCACGTCAGGATCCCGTCGTACAGCGAGAAGGTCGGCACGTACCACGTGCGGCGCTCCGCCATGCGTTTGATCACCTCATCAGGCAACGCGTCGACCGGCCCGTGCATGATGCCATCGATACCTGCTTCCACGACCACGCGCGTCAGCCGCGACGTGCTGACGTGCGCGACCACGGGCAGCGATCGTGTGTGCGCCACGGCGATCACCTTGGCAATCTGCTCGTCGCTGAGTCGCGGCTTCGGATACCAGGGGGCGGACCGTCCTCGACGATGATTTTGATCGCGTCGACGCCAGCCGTGGCCTTGGCGGCGATGAGCGCATCGATGTCTCGACCGGGCTGGAGCACCGTCACGCCGCGTGCTTCCACGACCTCTGGCGCCACGTCGGCCGGCAGCCGGAAGATGGTGGACACCGGATGGCTTCCGGGCGCGGTGAGGATGGAGCCGGAACCGTATAGCGCAGGGCACGCGATGGCGCGCGAGCGGCATCGCTGCCGTAGCTCAGGGAACGCGGCATCGCCGGCACCCGTGCCCCCGGGGACGAAGATCGTCGTCACGCCATATCGGAGGAACTGCCGGAGCGCACGCGCGCGCGTGGAGCCGTCCTGAGGCCCGATTCCTCCTTCGCCGACATGCGCGTGAACATCGATCAGTCCGGGGATTGCGAAATGGCCTGTGCCGTCGACGCGCGTCGCGGCACTTGGCGCTGACACGGTTCCTGTCGGCGCAATCGTCGCAATCCGCCCGCCCTCGACGAGAATGTCCTGCGGCGCCGATGTTGTGCCGCGCACCGGGTCAACGATCGAGACGCCGGTGATCACGACCGTGCCTTCACGCGCCGCGCTCGTCGAGGGAGACGAAGTCTGCGCCACGATCCCGGCGGCCGCAAGCAGTGTCAGCGGGATAGAAGTCCACCACGATCGATGCATGAACGAAATCTCCTCTGGCTCAGTCAGACTCTATCCGGGCGAGCCGATCAGGCACGTCGATGGTCTGGCGAGCATTGACCGGCAGAGCCGATGTCGTGGTCGACAGGAGTGGCCTGGCACGCGGATCGGCCCGTCCCCCTTCATCGTCAACGGCCCGTTCGCGAGCATCGTCGGTGGCCTGCACCCCCAGCCCACGCTCGTGAGCTTAGAATACCGACGGCGATTCGATCGCCGCATGGGAGAGGGCACCGCCTTCTTCACAGTGACAGTGTGAGAGTCGCGCGCAGCCTACGCTGCGTTCGCGCCCGTATTCGCGCATGCGATGAGGGAACGCGGCTTCGAGTTCGGAACGCCGGAGATTCTTCCGGTGCACCGCTTCCTTCCGCCATCAATGGGATGATTTTGCTGACCTCTCGGAGCGCTCTCCAGCGTTGGTGACACGGTAGTGGAACTGCCGCCATTGCTCGACGAAATAGATTGTCGATGCGAAGACGATGGCGATCACTCCGCAACTGGCTGATTCAGGCCGGCGTAATCGGCTTGAGGGCTCGCCCCATCCACCGCTCAGGCGAAGCTGGAGAGGATGTGGGCTCATCCCGTCGTCGCTTTTGTTGCCTGCGAATCGGCGTGCCGGTGCACGATGCGCCACCGGCCGCCTTCGAGCCGAAAACCCTGCGTCACTCGCAGCTCTTGGATCATCGGGCGCCGGTCTACCGGGCTCTTGAACCGCATGGTTTCGCGCAGGACGACATATGCGAGGTCCTGCCCGACGTACGAGCGACCTCCTGATGCGTGCGCGCCCCGTCGAGATATTGAGTCGCCACCCGAGGGGATTCGCATCAACCTCCATTGGCGCATCGAAGCGGATGATAGCGACGGCGGAACATACTCGTCGATTGCGATGCTTCGGTTGACAACGAACGCATGGTTTACTCCCCATCATGCAGGTCGAGGTCGGTTCGATCCGCGCAAGCCGAGGATCGCTTAGGACGCGAGCGCGCCGACCACTGCTGGCGCCCGTAGGAAGCACATTATCGAGTGGATTATTACGGAAGAGATGGCTGGGTGTCAGGGACGATTTTCGAACCTGGTTCGTAAGCGCAGCATGAGCGGCGTCATCGGCTGAGCCCTCTTCAGGCGGTCCGGTCCAGGGGCGCGCCAGCGGCCTGAGTAAGGTGACGGCTGTCGAACGCGGGTGACAAGGTGAACGGCCGGCGCTTCACCGAGGGCCTGATGCGGCCTCGGCTATCGACATTCCCGCCTTCTGGAGTCCCTGTATCAGGTGCTCCACCAGGTCCGCCTGGAGCCACGTGTGAAGGATTGCCCGCGGGTTTGCTGAAAAGTTCGGGACCTGCGTCATCAGCGCGCGAACGGCCGCAGACGCCGCCTGTTGTTCATCCAGCTGGCCGTGCGCGGCCGCAAGCACGATCTGCAGCCAGAACAGGTACGGGGCATTGGTCTTGACAGCTTCGTCAATTGCGGCCCGGTAGTTGCCGCTCCAATACTCCCTGACGCTCAGCATGCCGCGATACCACACGGGATGTTGCGGGTTCAGCTCCATCGACCGCTCGATGAGCGCGCAGCCCCGGACCCAGTCCCCGGCGAACGCGATGTTCGCGCCCATGTTCGCACTGCACCCGGCATCGAACGGATTGAGCGCGATGGCACGGTCGGCCTCGTGCAGCGACGCGGCGATTTCCTTCCGGAGCAGCAAAACCGTCGACATCGCCTGGTGGGCCAGGGGATTGCCGGGAACCAGGTCCACCGCGCGGCTGGCTGCGGCCTGCGCACGCTCCAGCGGGTGAGGGCCCGTATTGAAGCCGTGCGCGTATTCGTGGGCGTACACAAGTGACAGGACGGCCCAGCAGTCGGCGTTGCGTGGGCTGATCTCGACCGCGCGCTCCAGCCCGCTGCGCGCAGCAAGATGGTCAGCTGCCGTCAGCCGCTGGTGGTACGCGAAAAAATGCAGAAGAGCCTCGTAGGGTGACCACAAAGCGGGATCCGTGCCGCGAACGACGTCGCCGATGCTGCGCGGGATAACGCCGAAGGGATCAGCGCACGTGGACACGATGCGAACGACGAGATCGTCCTGGATGTCGAAGATCTTGTCGGGGTCGAAGGTGCGTTCGTAGGTTTCAACCCACAACTGGGCTTCCGTGATCGTGTCGATCAGCTGCACGGTGACGCGCAGCCGGGAGCCAGCCTGCCGGATGCCGCCGTCGATCACGTAACGAGCGGCCTTCTCGCTGGAGCCGGCGGCGATGACACGAAGATAGCTGAAGCGCGTCAGGCCAGCGTTGATCTCGGCGGTCAAACCTTCCGCGAGAGTCTGGAGACTGGCGTCGACGCCACGGCAATGAAACGGTGCCACCGCCACCCAGAAGCCGTGACCGCGCGCGTCCGCCTTGCCGCTGGGTACAACCGCTGGTTGGCGCGAGATGGCCCGCAACCCGGACGCGAGCAGCCGTGCTGACTGGAGGCGCCCGCCGGCGGCCTTGGCCAGGCACTGGTCGATCAACGTGATCAGTGAAGAAGGCACGTCCGGCTTGGTGACCGGCGGCGGCGGATCGCGCAGGATCGCGGCCGTCAGTTCAGCCTGCGACGCGCCGCGAAACGGCCGATGACCCGTCAGCATCTCGAACAGGATGATGCCGAGCGAGAACACATCCGTGCGGTGATCGACCTCTGCTCCCGAGATCTGTTCGGGCGACATGTAGAGCGGCGTGCCCATAATCACTCCCGGGTCCGTGCGTCCGTGCGACGTGACGGTCTGGCCGTCTTGTCCGACGGCATGAACGTCTTTGGCCAGGCCGAAATCCAGCACCTTGACGTGTTGGTCACTGGTCACCAGGATGTTCGCGGGCTTCAGGTCGCGGTGCACGAGCCCCTTGTCGTGGGCTGCGGCGATCGCCTCTGCCAACGGGGTCGCGAGTGCGATCACCCGATCGGCCGGAAACCCCTCCGCCGGAATCAGCTCGTCCAGCGGGCGCCCGTCGACGAGTTCCATCGTGAAGAAATGAATGCCGTCGATCTCGTCTACTGAATAGAGCGTGACGATGTTCGGGTGATTCAGTGCGGCGGCGGCCCTCGCCTCTCGGTGAAACCGCATCAGGCGGTCATTATCCGCCGCCATCTCCACGGGCAGAACCTTGAGCGCGATCTCCCGGCCGAGCCTGGTGTCGGTGGCTCGATAGACTTCACCCATTCCGCCCGCACCCAGCAGTGCGTGGATCTGGTAGTGACCGAGATGCTCAGCGGCGGTGAGACGCATGTGCGCGCCAGTCTACCTATGAATGTGGCGACGGACCAGATGGGGACCGACGAACGACTCGCGTTCGGAGTTCGAGATTGAAAATCACCCTCTGCTGGAACTTATTGAAAACACAGGGCGAAATGGTGTGGCTGTGAGTCAGGGACGGAATTCGCAACTACCTGATCAGGGCGGCGGGAAGGTCCACAGCGGTCGAGTGGCGGTCGATGAGCCGTCGGCGGGTCGACAAATCGGCCAGGTCTGCTTTGCGCAGGCCATCCATCAGCTGCGCGGTCGTGTCGGCATCACACCACTTCTGCAGCTCCACGCGCGGCGTGTCGCGAGCGCGTGTTGCCGTCGGCACTGCTCATCTCGAGAACACGGTGCCGTGCGGAACCGGCTTGCCCGAGAAACCGTGCGGCCAGATCTTGCCGATCAGATCGATCCCCGGACGTGTGCTGGCGGCATCGCGGAAGCGGTCGTCGATGGATAGAGCACCGCTGGCGGGATCGAAATTGATCACGAACAGCCGGTTACTCTTCGTGTAGCCGGCGGAATTCAGGACGAGTCGCCGGCCCGAAGGATCGATCGCCAGCCAGTGTGGCTCCTCGTCGTCACCGAACACCACGCTCGACACTTCGCGTGGATGCTCTGGATCGGCAATATCCAGCGCGACGAGCGCATGCGTTTGCGGCACGGTCTGCAGCCAGTAGTGGCTGGTCAAGACCGGCACGCCGCAATCCTTTCCCGGAAAGCCTTTGACAAAGGTCGCTTTCGGCTCCGCTCGATCCACGCCGCGGACCAGGTACAGGCCGCAGTTGAAGGTGTGAACGTAGACGCTCTGTCCATCCGGCAGCAGCTTTGGCTCGCCGGTGAAGTAATGCTCATCGCCCCGCGGACCAGGCGGGAGCGCGACGCTCTTCAACAATGAGAGATCGGAGAGGCGCCAGAACTGCACCCACTGCGACGTCGCCTCTTTGTGCCCATTGTCCATGTCGGTGGTGGTCAGCACCGCGCGATCGACCGCCGGGATTGGCAAGACACTGTAGGGGTAGAGACGCGAATCGCTGATCGCGGGATCATGCGCCGACCGGCTGCGAATGACGGTGCCGCGTTCGTCCATCTCGACGAGACCACCGGTCTGCGCCTCCTCTGCCTCAGTGGTTGCCGCGTTTGCTGCTGCGCCATGCGCGTGTGCGGGCTGCGCCGCAGTCGCGCCGGTCCTGGCAGTGTACTGAAACGTCGTCAGCAGGTTGCCATTCGCCAGACGGATGAAGGTGTGAGGATGGCTGAAGCCGGCCAGGTCGCCGAACGACGTGATCACCTCCGGACGCTCCGGCTGCGTGAGATCGAATAGCCAGGTGCGACCGGCGTGAAAGCCGTTCGCCAAGAGGTGTCCGTTCGCTGGCATCTCAAGCTCGGTGTGATGCGGATGCGTGCCGGGCGTGCCGGTTGGAATCGAGGCAACGATCGAGCCATAGCGGGGAGAACCCGGCGCGGCATTTATCACCGCCAGGAAATCGCTCGCCTTGCCGTCTGCGTCTCCCGCCCAGAGAAACAGATACGAGGAAGCCGCTTGCGTGCGGCGGCTACACGAAGCACTCGCGAGAATTGCCGACATGAGCGAGACGGCAACGACGGCGAATGTCCTAGCAGATCGGTTCATGAGAAATGGGCCTTGAGTGCGGCTGCCGCCATATTCTATCGCCAACACGTCGTGATGCCGCACAATCACGGGGGGCACACACTCTTTGGGATTCGAACTGAAGTGAATCGCGCTAACCGATTGAGGCCAACGATGTTGGCCGGTGCGAGGAGATACCGAAAAGTTGTGGCTGGGTGTGAGGGACGATTTCCGCAACTGGCTGATCAGCGCGGCGTGACGCGCAGAGGCTCTGAGGCGTCTCCTTGCTTTTCTCAGGGGCCCTGCAGAGATCGACAAACTGACGACCTCGGCCTCCCCGTCTGAAGTTTGCATACATTGTTCGGACACAGTCACGTTTTGCGGCTGTCCGAGAAATGTATACACATATCGGATTATGGCCGATCTCAAGAGTTAGTCGCTCGATCGCACCGCCGATGGCCCGAGCCGTACCCGCCGAATCATCTTCATCGAGATCGTGTCCCGCCCATTTGCCGTCGAAATACGCGTCGGCTGGTGTATGCTCCAGACTAGACCGATTGGTCTAGTCGGAGTCCGCGCAGCGGGAAGTCGCCTCGGCATCAGCGCTGCGCAACACCGTGAAGCAGAAGGAGGAATGGCTTATGTTGTGTCACAACACCCAGATTGGCCGCCGCGGATGGCAGACGGCATTGCGGTATTCGTTGTCCCTCTCGTTGAGCTTTGCCGGCTCGCCGGCGTATGCGCAAGCGCCCGCGCAAGAGCAGGCAGTGATCTGGACTGCTGACGATGCGCAGCTGAAGTGGGGGGCGTGCCCGCCGTTCTTGCCCAAAGGCTGCGGCATCGCCGTTCTTCACGGCGATCCCGCCAAGGACAACGTCGACGTCTTCCTGAAAGTGCCAGCCAAGTCTAGCCTTCCGCTCCACTGGCATACCTCGGCAGAACGCATGGTGCTGGTCGCCGGCGAGCTTCATGTCACGTATGAGGGTCAGAAGATGGCTGTGCTCAGGCCGGGGACGTACGCGTACGGTCCTGCCAAACGACCGCACACAGGTGTTTGCGAAAGCGCCGTCCCATGTGTACTCTTTATCGCCTTTGAGTCGCCGTTGGACGCAGTGGCGATCGACGGCAAGCCGAAATAGCGGTAGTGGCTCCAGGCCTGCGTTCGAGTTGGCGGCGACCGGCGGTTGGGCTTGATCCGGTTTGGTGGACACAATCCGAGAGGCGGATACGATGTCCACAATGGCAGACACCAAAGCAAAGCGAACGCGACGGAGCTTCACCGAGGACTACAAGAC
>JALZOC010000377.1 GCA_030857365.1 Acidobacteriota bacterium | reverse complement strand
GGCTCATCCTCTCCATGTCGGCCGTTGCGAACACGACACTCCCGACGCTCGAGGCGCTCTCGAGGCTCACCTTCGTCCGCCAGCGGGCCGAGCGGGCCTTCGCCCGGGCGTTCCTCGATCGCCTGCGCGTCCGGGTGTCTGCGCTGGACGCGGTCGCGGCAGGCCTGTCCGGCGGAACCCAGCAGAAGCTCGTGCTCGCGAAATGGCTCGCGGCCAGGTGCCGGATTCTGCTGCTCGACGAACCGACGCGGGGCGTCGACGTCGGCGCCAAGGCGGAGATTCATGCCCTCATCGACGAGCTCGCGGCGGCCGGCCATGCCGTGCTGCTGATTTCCAGCGAGCTCCCGGAGGTGCTGCACCTGTCGACCCGCATCATCGTGCTGCGCAGCGGACGCGTGGCCGGCGAGCTGCCGCGCGCCCAGGCGACGCAAGCCGACCTGATGCGGCTGATGGCAGGGAGAAGCAAGGCGGAAGGCTGAAAGCTGAAGGCTGAAAGCTGATTAGCGATAGCTCCCCTCAGGGCTTGAAGCGCTTCCAGTCGATCCCCAGCTTCCGGACTTTGTAGTTCACGATCCTCTCAGTGGTCCGCAGCAGCCGGGCGGCCTTGGCGCGGTTCCCTCGCGCGCTCTTGAGCGCGTCCTGGAGCAGATCCTTCTCGTACGCTGCGACGGCGTCGTCGAGGGCGATGCTCATGACCGTTCCCGAGGCTTCGGCGGTCTGGAGCGTCGGCGAGAGGTGGTGCGCATGGATGACGTGCCCGTCGCAGACGAGCACCGCGCGTTCGATGACGTTCTGCAGCTCGCGCGCGTTGCCCGGCCAGTGGTAGGACGTGAGCATGTCGATCGCGGGCGTCGCGAGCCGCCTGATGTCGCGCCCATGTTCGGCGGAGTACCGCTGCAGGAAGTGGTCGGCCAGGAGCAGCACGTCGGGCTTCCGCTCGCGCAGCGGCGGGATGAAGATCGGGAACACATTGAGACGGTAGAACAGATCCTCGCGGAACGACGCCTTCTCGATGGCGCGCTCGAGGTCCTTGTTCGTCGCGGCAATCAGCCGCACGTCGGATTTCAGCGTTTCGTGCCCCCCGAGCCGCTCGAACTCCCGTTCCTGCAGAACCCGCAGCAGCTTGACCTGCGTCGCCAGCTGCACGTCGCCGATCTCGTCGAGGAAGAGCGTGCCCCCCTCGGCGAGCTCGAACCGCCCCTTCTTCCTCGCGTCGGCGCCGGTGAAGGCCCCCTTCTCGTACCCGAAGAGCTCGGATTCGATCAGCGTGTCGGGCAGGGCGCCACAGCTCACCTTCACGAACGGCTTCTTCGCCCGCGACGAGTTGTAGTGAATGGCGCTGGCGATGAGCTCCTTGCCCGTGCCGGATTCGCCGCGCAGGAGCACGGTCGTGTTCGTCCGCGCCACCTGCGCGACCTGCTCGTAGACGCGCTGCATGGGGCCGCTGTTGCCGACGATCCCGGCGAAGTCGTAGCGCTCGCGCAGCTCCTGCTTGAGATGCGCGTTCTCGTTCACCAGCCGCTTGTGCTGCGCCGCCACGAGCCGCTGCACCTTCAGCGCCTGGCCGATGGCCGACGCGACGACGCCGTAGAACGCCTTCGATCGTTCGTAGTTCCGGTCCGCCTTGAACTTCAGATTCACGCCGAGCGCGCCGACGACTCGGCGGTCGAACCCGATCGGCACGCAGATGAAGGTCGCCTCCTCCGCGTGGCTCTCGTCGCGCCCGCTGGCGCGCAGCACGAGCGAAGGTTCCCGGCTGGTGCGCGGCACGATGACGGCC
Source organism: Acidobacteriota bacterium (assembly GCA_030857365.1). Taxonomy (GTDB): domain Bacteria; phylum Acidobacteriota; class Vicinamibacteria; order Vicinamibacterales; family 2-12-FULL-66-21; genus JALZOC01. The sequence goes on along the minus strand of JALZOC010000377.1, from coordinate 2,367 downwards.
TTCCCCGTCTCCACGACCTTGCCGATCACCCCTTCGCCGAGCGTGTAGTGGATGTGGTGCGCCGGCCGGTTGAGCCCGTGCGCGGCTTCGACGTGAAGCTGCCGCCCGTCTTCGTCGATCCGGACGATGAGGCTCTGCGCAATCGCGTGGCGGCGCGCCAGTGTCTCGAGCACCTCCTGGAGCCCGCTCTTCGTGTTGAGCGTGCTCGAGAGCGCGTCCGTGATCTGCAACAGTGTCGCGAGGCGCTCCTGCTCCGTCGAGGGGAGATCGGAAGACGCGGGCCGGGCGGAAGGTTTTGTGGTCATCGAGTGGGGGGATCGCTTTTACAAAATTGTCGTGCCCACTAACGAGCGGTGATTCAATTCTCGCCTTGCGGGCCGCACCGCGTCAACGATGAAGAGCGATTTGGGACGAATATCCCCGATTCACCCCCCGGGGGAGTGAGCCCTTTGTGACGCCGTTGCAGGACGGGCGTCTAGATGCAAACAAATTTGTCTATTCTGTGCTCAGGGCAATCGGTCCAGGTGGTCTCCGCGACGGCGCATGCGTGCCGGGCATGCAAGGACGGCGATGCGGACCAGCAGGCGCCGCGCCAATCGCCCTCATCGGGTCATATTGGCGCGAACGGTTACGATCCAGGCAGAGCCGGACGCGCCGGCACCAGCCCGGCCATCAAGTCCCGGAAGACCACTGGTCCGCGCAGACCTCATGCGCCTCGAGCTCCGGTCGGGCGACTCTCCATCCGCTTGAAGATGCGTCGTCCTTTTTTGTATCGCCGCTGCCGGACGTTCAGTGCAATGGTGGCGCGCACGCGGTAGACGGCGGCGATATTGCAGTGAGCGCATGGAGCTGTGCAATTGAACAGACCCGCCACATCCCTCGCCGATATCGACATCACGCCTCTGCTCGCGCAGCGCCCCTCGCCCGCGCGCGACATCGCCGCCGAGCACAAGGCGCTGAACGATCTCATCGGGCTGGCCGCAAGCGATCCGTCGAAACTGCTTCCGCGCCTGACCGATCTCGCCGTTCAGCTGTGCCAGGCCGGTACCGCCGGCGTCAGCTTGCTCGAACCCGGCGTCGACCCGGAACGTGGCGTATTCCGCTGGGTAGCCATGGCAGGCGTTTACCGGGACTACGCCGGCCACACCACTCCCCAGGAGTTCAGCCCGTGCGGTGTCTGCCTCGCGCGCGGCACCGCCCAGCTGTATCGTTATCCCGCACGGTTGTTCGCTTACCTGTCACACGCGACACCGCCTATCGTCGAGGGCCTGGTAATCCCCCTGCGCTCAGAGGCAGGCCCTCTCGGGACCATCTGGATTGTGTCTCACGACGACGCACGGGGGTTTTCGTCACGCGATCTCGAGATCATGACGAGCCTGGCGGACTTCACGTCCACGGCGCTTGTGCTGCTGCGTGCGCGCGACGAGGCTGACGCGGCCAGTCGCGCGAAGGACGAGTTCCTGGCGGTTGTTTCGCACGAGCTTCGCCGCCCTCTCACGGCCATCGTCGGCTGGTCAGAGCTCCTGCTGTCGGGGCGTTCGACGCCGGCTACCGCCGCCCGGGCCATCGAGGCGCTGCATACGAACGCGCGCCGGCAGCAGGAGATGATCGAGGACCTGCTCGATGCGTCCCGCGCGTTGACGGGGTGCCTGCGGCTGAGCGAACGGGTGATGGACTTGTCGGAAGTCGTGCGCGGGGCAATCGAAATCGTCGCGGATCGTGCCAGGCAGAAGGGCGTCGCCCTCACGGCGGAGATTGGGGGCGCTCTGCCATTTCTTGGCGACCCCGAGCGCCTTCACCAGGTGATCGCCAACCTCCTCAGCAATGCCGTCAGGTTCACCCCGCCCTCTGGCCGGATCGTCGTCTCGCTCGGGGTCACCGGGCGCGGGGTGGAGATCAGCGTCAGGGACACGGGCATCGGCATCGCGCCCGACATGCTCCCTCGAATCTTCGACGCGTTCTGCATGGCCGATGGCTCGTCTACGCGACGCAACAGCGGTCTCGGTCTGGGCCTCACGATCGCACGCCGTCTGGCGGCACTCCACGACGGGACGCTCGAAGCCCGGAGCGGGGGGGAGGGCCTCGGCTCGCAATTCACGCTCCGGCTCCCCGCGGTGCGCCGGCTCGCGCAGTGCATGCCGCAGTCGGCCGCAGCGGCCGTCACCGCGCGACGCGACGATCTTGGCGGTGTCACGATCCGGTCGTGGATGACGAACCGGATGTGCGCGATATCATCGCGTGCGTGCTCGAGGACGCTGGCGCCACGGTCATTGCGGCCGCAGGGGTCGAAGACGCGCTGTCCGCGATTGCGGCCCAGCCGGTTGATGTGCTTGTCACCGACATCGTCATGCCCGGCCAGGGCGGGTA
>JALZOC010000376.1 GCA_030857365.1 Acidobacteriota bacterium | reverse complement strand
GCCACAACCGTGCCGCCAGCGGCTCCTTCCCTGTGTGCAGAACGGGTCGTGCGGAGCGACAAAAGCGGTCTCGGGGCTGCAGAGTTGTGAGCGGGCGGCCCCGCCGGCCGATGATTCAAGGATGCAACGGCCCCGCGCGGGTCCCACGAGCCCCTCGCCCGAAAAGGCGCGCTCGGCCGCACTGCGGCAGGCCGACACCGTCACGAGCTCCGCGCGAAGCAGCAGCGACGCGACGTCCCGGGCGTACAGCTTGTAGCCGTCGTCCAGGTCGGTGAGACTTCCTGGAGAACGGCCGGATTCAGCGGGTCGGCGCGGATGCGCCGCAGACGATCAGTCACTGACCCTCCGGAGCGCGGCTGGAGCGGAGGAAACCGGGGCGCAAGGCCTGGCGCGGGTCCTGCTCAGCCCGCAGCTTGCGGCACCGCGAGGACCGGCTCCGCGTCGCCGAGCGGCAGCACCACGGTGAACGTGGTTCCCTCGCCGATCTTCGACTCGACGGCAATGTTGCCCAGCATGTGCTCCACGCAGTCGGCGGCGATCGAGAGGCCCAGGCCCATGCCTTCGGTGCCGAGCTCCTGGTCGCGCGTGGCGTGAGCTCGAAAGAATCGCGTGAAGAGCCCGCCAAGATGGTCGGCATCGATGCCGAGACCGTTGTCGGCGATCCGGATGGCGCACGTTGTGGGCGAGGGAGGCGTGCACGGAGCAATCTCGACGAATCGCTCCGGCTTGGACGGGTCGCTGTATTTGATGGCGTTCGACACCAGGTTCATCAGCACGAGCTGCAGGCGTCCGACGTCGACGACGAGGACGGGCAGATCGGTCGAGAGGCGCATGTCGACGCCGCGCGCGTGAGCCATCTCGCGCAGCTGCAGCGCGATCTCGTGCGCGACGGTCGAAACCTCGACCTTCTGGCGCTGCGCGCCGTCGTGCTGGGCCTGCAGGCGCGACATCGATTCCAGCTTCCGCGTGAGATCGATGATGCCGCGGACGTTGCGCTCGAACAGCGTGAGCACCCGAGACATCTTCGCAGGATCCTCGAGCGTGTCGGGCAGCCGCAGCATCGTGATCGCGAACTGCAGGACCCCGAGCGGCTGGCGCAGCTCGTGGCTCACCATCCGGTTGAAGCTCTCGAGGCGCCGGTTCTGCAGCTCGATTGTCTCCTTGTAGGCGGTGACGAACGTGTCGACCGTCGTCTGCAGGAGCACGGCGACGCACTCGTCGAGCCGCTCGATCACCTCGATGCACTCGCTGGCGGACGGCGTCAGCTCCAGGCGGAGGGTCTCGTCTTTCACGAACCGGGTCAGAATCTCACCGAGAATCCGGTACTCCTGGATCAGCTGGTGGAGCGACGCGCCCTGCGTATGGCGGAGATGCCCGAGCTCCTGCGCCTTGGCAAGCACCGCCGCGTTGGCGCCGATGGCTTCCTCGCTTGGATCGGCGAGGTACGTAGCCAGCTCCAGCACGAGCGACGGAATGTGGTCGAGAAGCGCGTCGGTCGGGAACACGTCGCGGGCCTCGAGAGGCAGCAGGTCGATGAGGCGGGAGAGCCACCCGGCCGCGACGGTTCGATGCGCTTCATGCAGCCGTTCCGCTATGACCAGGCAATAGTTACGCGATCCGACTGTCGGTGAACCGTCCGGCGCCGCGGGGATGGTGGGCATGCCTTACTGTACGCCCATACTGCCCGGCGCCGCAGGTGGATCATACAGCCGTGCTCACGGTCACCGGCCGTGCACCACGAGGCGCCGGCACACGTCACGCCGACAGATCCGCTCCCACGGACTGTGCCGCCCCGCTGCGCGCTACACGCGGCGCGCCGGGGATTCGACCGGCGCGGGCGGCGGGACTTCTGCGGGAATGAACTCGGCCGACCTGACGGTCTGGAGATCGAGCCGGGCGTCACCGGTGATGAGCCGGGCATCGCGGGCGTTCAGCAGCCAGTTCCAGAACCAGCTGATGAGCACCTGCAGGCGGTTCCGGAAGCCGATCAGAAACGCGATGTGGATCCCGCCCCAGGCCAGCCAGGCAGGGAAGCCGCCGAAGTGCAGCTTCCCGATCTGCGCTACAGCCTTTGCCTTGCCGATGACCGCCATGGATCCCTTGTCGCGATACACGAACGGCCGTCGTTCAGCCGGGACCAATCGCCCCATCACTTCGTCCGCAATCGTCCGCCCCGCGTACTCGCCCATCTGGATGCCACCCTGGGCGACGCCAGGTACGGGGTGGCCTTCCGAGGTGGCCGCCGCCATGTCCCCCGTCACGAATACCTCCGGGTGGTTCGCGATCGCAAGGTCCGGCCCGACGATGACGCGCCCGGCTCGATCGAGCGGCACTGCCAGGGACCTGCCGAGCGGGCTGGCCCGCACACCGGCCGCCCAGAACACATTGCGGACGGGAATGAACTCCGTCCCGATATGGATGCCCTGCGCCGTGACGTTCGTGACGGTGGAATTCACCCGCACTTCGACACCCATGCGCTCCAGGTCACGCTGCGCGCGCGCGCTGAGCGACGGGGGGAACGGCGGAAGCACTCGCGCACCACCCTCGAAGAGGATGACGCGGGTCGTGCGGGTGTCGATGTGCCTGTAGTCCCTGGGGATTGTGCGGCCGGCGATCTCCTTGATCGCGCCTGCCAGCTCGACGCCGGTCGGGCCTCCTCCGACGATCCCGAAGGTGAGCACGGCGCGGCGTGCGTCAGCGCTGCCTTCGTATTCGGCCGACTCGAACGCCAGGAGAATGCGGCGCCGGATTTCGGTGGCGTCCTCGATGGTCTTCAATCCGGGAGCGAGTGGCGCCCAGTCGTCGTGTCCGAAGTACGCGTGGGTGGCCCCGGCAGCCAGCACGAGGTAGTCGTACACGAGGTGGCCGCTCGTGAAGATGACACGGCGGCCGGCAAGGTCGATGCCCATCACCTCCGCCAGTACAACATCGCAGTTGTCCTGGCCTCGCACGACCGCACGAATCGGCGCACTGATATCGGCGGGGGAGAGGGCCGCGGTCGCGACCTGGTAGAGCAGCGGCTGAAAGACGTGGTGGTTCCGGCGATCGACGATCGTCAGCCCGACGGGAGCGCCGGCCAGCGCCTTTGCGGCCGCAAGCCCCGCGAAGCCGCCGCCGACGATGAAAACCCTGGGGCGCCGTCGTTGCGCCGTCTCGCGAACCCCCGGATGACCGTTCACGTTCGCGTGCGCTCCTGCCGCCGTTCTGCCGCCTGGATCATCAGGAACTCGCCGACATTATCCATGGTGACGAGACCGATGAGCGCGCCGCGCTCGGTCACCGGCATGGTGTGGCAATCGCGACCCTTCAGCCGGGCGAGCACCGCCTCCAGCATCTCGGAGACGTCCGCCGTGGCGCACTCCCGCTTCATGTGATCCGCGACCGTGGCGCTCCGGCCGCCCCTGGCCAGCGCGGCAAGCAGATCGCTCCGCGTCAGCATGCCCGTGATCCGCCCGTCGGCGACGACCGGAAAATCCTGCTGTGATCCCGCGAGCACCAGATCCGCGGCGTCCCCCAGCGTGCTTGCCGGGGCCAGTGCGCGGAAATCCGTCAGCATCGCACGGCGCACGGGAATGCCGGCGAGGGCGGATTTCATCTGCACCATGCTGGCCTCCTGGCCGGCGCCGATCCAGACGAAGAGCGCGATGAAAATCAGCATCGGGTTGCCCTGCAGTCCGATGAAGGCGAAGAGGACGGCCATCCCCTGGCCGATGAACGCCGCGCGCTGGGTGGCGCGGGTGTACTCCATGCGGGTCGCGAGGAAGGCGCGGAGGGCGCGGCCGCCGTCCATCGGGAACGCGGGGAGCAGGTTGAACGCGGCGAGGAACACGTTGGCCAGCATCACCCGCTCGGCAAACGTCCCGGTCGTCACGCCAACCCCTTCCACGGAGTCCCCGGCGCCCGACGCGCGAAGCCAGCCGAACAGCAGCAGGGCGATGACGACGTTCACGGCGGGCCCTGCGAGCGCGACCTTCAACTCCTCGAGCGGCTCCTCCGGCATCCGCTCGAGCCGCGCCACCCCGCCAATCGGGAGCAGCGTGATGTCCCGCGTGCGGATTCCGTACCGCCGTGCGGTGAGCGCGTGCCCGTATTCGTGAAGCACGACGCACCCGAAGAGCGTCAGCAGGAACGCGAGGCCGTTCGCGACCGCGGCG
>JALZOC010000375.1 GCA_030857365.1 Acidobacteriota bacterium | reverse complement strand
TAGCGGGACAAGGGACAGGGTGCCAGGATGCGCGGTGCGCGGGTGCAGAGCGTGCGAGTGAGTGAGGCGGCGTGAAGATCAGGGACGTGCGGGCGACGACGGTCACGGTGCCGCTCGAGGCGCCGCTGCGTCACGCGAACGGCTGCCACTGGGGCCGGTTCGTGCGGACGGTCGTGGAGATCGAAACCGACACCGGGCTCGTCGGCCTCGGAGAGATGGGCGGAGGCGGCGAGTCGGCGATTGCGACGGTGCTCGCCCTGAAGGGGTCGTTGCTCGGACGGGACCCGGCCCTGCTCGAAGACATGCGGTTCCTCCTCGCCAATCCCACGGCATCGCTCTACAACAACCGGACGCAGGTGGTCGCCGCGCTGGAATTCGCGTGCCTCGATCTGCTCGGGCAGTCCTGGGGCGTACCTGTCTGCGCCATCCTGGGCGGCCGCGTGCGCGATCGGGTTCCGTTCGCTTCGTACCTGTTCTACCGGTATGCGGGGGCTGACGGACGGGGAGCAATCCGCACCGCCGACGAGCTCGTGGCTCACGCGCGCGCGTTGAAGGCGACGTACGGGTTCCGGTCGCACAAGCTGAAAGGGGGCGTGTTCCCGCCGGACTACGACCTCGAGTGCTACCGCGCCGTAGCGGCATCGCTGCCGGGCGACACATTCCGCTTCGACCCCAACGCGGTCTGGACAACGGAGCAGGCGATCAGGTTCGGCCGCGCCATCGAGGATCTCGACAACGACTACCTGGAGGATCCCGTCTTCGGCCTCACGGGTATGCGGCATGCCCGTGAGAAGCTGCGCCTGCCCCTCGCGACCAACACCGTCGTCGTCAACTTCGAACAGCTAGCGGCGAACGTGCTGAACAGGGCCGTCGACGTCATCCTGCTCGACACGACGTTCTGGGGTGGCATCCGCCCTTGCGTCAGGGCGGCCGGCGTGTGCGATACGTTTCAGCTCGGTGTGGCGGTCCATTCCTCCGGCGAGCTGGGCATCCAGCTCGCCACGATGCTGCACCTCGGGGCGGTCGTGCCGAACCTCTCGTTTGCCGCCGACGCGCACTATCACCACCTTGTCGACGACATCATCGAGGGAGGCAAGCTCCCCTACGAGGACGGCGCCATCCGCGTCCCCGACACCCCGGGGCTGGGCGTGCGCCTGGACCGGGCCAAGCTGGCGCAGTACGCGGAGCTGTACAAGGAGCTCGGACCCTACGCCTACGATCAGGATCCGGCCCGGCCCGGGTGGGCGCCACTCGTGCCGAACGATCGCTGGGCGGACCCGTCGGACCCGCGGGAGCCCTTCGCCCACGGCGGGGCCCCATGAGCCGGATCAGGGCAGCGGCGCTTTGGGGATCGACCACCGGAATGTCGTGCCGCTCAGATCTGACGAGTGAACCGTGATCTCTCCACCGTGAGCCTTCAGAATTTCCCGGGTGATGAACAATCCCAGGCCAAGGCCGCCTGAGCCGCGGGAATTGTCACCTCGCTCGCGGAAGGGGTGAAAAATATGCGGCTGGGCCAGCGCCGGGATCGCCGGACCGACGTTGTGCACGTCGCAGGCGAGGCGGTCTCCATCGCCCTCGAGCGCTATGCGAATCGGTTCAGCGGGGTCGCCGTAGGCCAGCGCGTTGCCGATCAGATTGGAAAACACCTGTGACATCCGATCGGCGTCCCACTCGCCGGCGCCACTCCCGGACACGGACAGTTCGATGACGCGGTCAGGATGCGCGGCCTGCAGCTCTTCCAGCGTGTCCCGGCATATCGCAAACATGTCAACGAGGCCTGTGATAATTGGAATCCCCGTTGCGGATCTGACCCGGGTGTAGTCGAGCAGCTGCTCGATCATCCGGCTCATGCGGCCGGCACTGCGCCTGATTCGGCTGGCGATCTCCCGCGGCCTGTCTGGCACGTCGGGGTGCCTGGCCAGCAACTGGGCGCCTGTGAGCACCGCGTTCAGAGGATTCCGCAGATCATGGCCAAGCATCCCGATGAACAGCTCGCGGAATCGCTCCACGCGGTTGCCTTCAACCGCCAGAGCGATCTGGTCGGCGACGGCCCCTAGAGCCTGGAGCGTGCCGTCGGAGAGCTCCTCCCGGGCGAACAACGCCATCACGCCGATCAGGCGCTCGCCGAGGATGAGCGGATATCCGGCAAACGCGATCAGCCCCTCGCGAGATGCCCAGGCTCGATCGGCCACGAGCGGGTCGTGGACCACGGAGTTGGTGAGATGCGGCCTCCGCTCGGCCGCGATCCGTCCGATCTTGAACTGGCCGACCTGCACCCGGCTGTGCGCTCCGTTGAGGTTCGTGTACATGCCTGCGCTTGCGTGCAGCTCGAGGACGTTATCCTCCTCGTTGTGCAGCCAGATGCGCGCGAAGGCGGCACCAAGAATCACCATGGCACGACAGCATCGGTCCAGCTGCACAGCAAGCGGCTCCCCGGAGGTGAGCGCCGTGCCAATGCCCGCGATGAACGCCGACTGGCGCGCCTGGCCGGCCAGGAGATTCCTCGCGACCACCTGGGAGGTGACGTCGAGAATAATCGTGGCGGTGCCCTCGATCCTGCCCTCGTCATCGCGGATCGGGGCGTACACGAGGTTGCAGTACAGAGTTTCCGTCGAGCCGTCTACCCGACCGAAGCAGATCGGCACCTCGTTGGCCGAATACGGAACCCCGCTCCGATACACGCCGTCCAGCAGCCGGTCGATCCCCTGCGGCTTGAGGTCCGGAACGGCCTCCAGGATCGGCTTGTTGAGAACCTGTTCCGGCTCGCGGCCCCACAGCTTGCAGAGCAGCGGATTCGCCAGCTGAACGACGTGCGCCGGACCGCTCATGAGGCCGATGGCGACGGGCGCCTGCGAGAGCACCGATAGGTACTGAGCGCGCTGGCTCTCAAGGGTGTCGTGCGTCATCCTCGTGTCGTGCGGGGCCGGGCGATCCGGATCCGGTTGAGAGTCGTCTGTAGGCATTGATCGACTGCTGCGGGAATCCGTCGGGCCCGCAATCTCCACGCCTCCCGGCGGAAACATCCTCCCGCGAGGGACCGGGCCGCGCCCGTGAGGAGTCCGCGGTGCCCTGAGTCCTCCCGGTAACTATATAATCAGCGGTCCAGTGACATCGAGAGCCGCAGCCTGATGCGGGGCGTCCCCACGTACGCAGGCCCCGAACGCCGGAAGGCGCCTCGCTGGCGCCCGCGGCCGGTGCGAGCGCTGGTGCTCCTGCTCGGGCTCGTGGTGCTCGGGTATGTCGGATCCGTCCTCTGGCTGATGACCCAGGAGACGCGACTGGTGTTTCAGGCCGGTGAGACACTCTCGGCCGGCCGGCCACCCTTCGCGTACGAACAGCTCGACATTCCGCGCACGGACGGCGCGCGGCAGTTCGCCTGGCGCATGCCGCTCGCCTCTCCGGGACCATCGCCATGGGTGCTCTTCCTGCACGGCAATGCATCGACGATCGCGTCGCACGTCAACATCTCGCACTACCGGCTGCTTCGGGGCGCGGGGCTCAACGTCTTCGCGCCGGAGTACCGGGGATTCTCCGGCCTCGAGGGCACGCCGACGGAGGAGACGCTGGCGGCCGACGCGCGGGCGGCGTACGACTACCTGACGGGCCCGGGGCGGGTTCCGCCGGCACAGATCGTGGTGTATGGATGGTCGCTCGGATCGGCCGTGGCGGTGCGCCTTGCCGCGGACGTGCAGCAGGCGGCCGTCATCCTGGAAGGCGCGCCGGCGTCGCTCGCCGACATCGGCCAGCGGCGCTATCCCTTCTTTCCCATCCAGCTGGTGATGCGGAGCAGGTTCGAGTCGATCCGGAAGGTACACAGGATTCGTGCACCGCTGCTGTTCCTGCACAGCCCGGACGACGAGGTCATTCCGATCGCCGAGGGGCGGCGGCTGTACGAAGCGGCGCGCAGTCCCAAGCAGTTCGTGGAAGTCAGCGGCGGCCACGTCGACGCGAGCCAGGTCGACGAGAGCCGCTTCGCGTCGGTGATCTCCACGTTTCTTCAGCAACACGGAATCACGAGCACCCCGGTGGCACACCGTTGAGCCGCGCGATCACAGCACGCGCAGGTACCTGAGCACGACGTGCGATCGTGCATTCGAGCGATCGTCAGTTTATCGGGGTGTCGGAGCAGGCGTGCGAGTCGCAATCTGATCCTTCAC
>JALZOC010000032.1 GCA_030857365.1 Acidobacteriota bacterium | reverse complement strand
TCGGATCGGCTTTTCGGTCGAATAAGGGCATAAACCCGTCTCTCCGGTTAAGAAATTGGACCCTGGGATACGGGCGCAAGCGGGCGACTCATGTCGAGACTTGCGACTATATCCCGTAAGGATGGGCGGGGCAACTCTGCCCACCTCTCCACCACGGCTCAGGCCCGGGCGGCTTCCATCAAGCCCAGCGCAGCCTCGAAAGCGGCGGCTGTGGTCGAAATCTGGAGCCCCTGGACCATGAATCGAATCTCGGTCGTAATCTCCCGTGCAATTGCTAGTCCCTCCACCGCCGCTTGACCTTGCACCTCAGCACGCCGCATCCGGTCCACCACGGCATCGGGGACTCTCACGCCGGGAAGCTCGTTGGCCATGAATTCGGCGTGCCGGAAACTGTCCAGCGGGGCGACCCCCGCGAGCACCGGCACGCGGAAACTCTCGATCCGCGCGAGGAACCGCTCGAGCTCACGCGCATCGAAGACCGGTTGAGTTATAACGAACTCCGCTCCCGCCTCAATCTTGTACGCGAGCCGGCGCAGCTCTTCCTCAGCATCCAGGGCGCCGGGGTTCGCTGCTACCCCGATGTGGAAGCCGGTGGGCACACCAATGCTCTGACCCCCGATATCGAACCCCCGATTGAGCCGGGTGACGACGTTCGTGAGTCCGATCGAGTCCACGTCGGGCTCGATAGCGCGCCCCGCTCTTGCGATCGAGCCGAAGACCCCCGTGGCGTCGGGATAGTCTCCGACGGGCGGGGGGTCGCCGGTGATCAGCAGGAGATTCCGGACGCCCATCGAGTGGGCCCCGAGCAAATCCGACTGCATGCCGAGCAGGTTCCGATCCCGGCAGGCATAGTGGAGGATCGTTTCGAGCCCGGCCTGCTGCTGGACCAGAACGGCCGCCGACAGCGCGCTCATGCGGGCCCCCGCGCGCGGGCCGTCCGGGATGTTCACGAGATCGACCCCGCGAATCCGGAGCTGCCGGGCTTTGTCCACGAGCGACTCGGTGCGGAACCCACGCGGCGGCACGAGCTCCACGCTGACGACGAATTCGCCGCGCGCCAGACAATTGGCCATCCGCGACTTCTCGGGACGCGCGACAGGCTCGGCCGGAGCGGGGGGCGCCTTGACCTCCCCGCCGGCGAAACGCGGCGCCCTGGGTTCGGCGGGCGCGAGGACGCGCACCGCCATCTTGATGTGCCGGATATGTTCCGGCGTCGTCCCGCAGCACCCGCCGACGAGCCGGACGCCACTGTTGATGAACCGGCGGGCATACGACGCCATGTACTCCGGCGAGCAGAGATAGATGTGCCGCCCTTCGATCTCACGAGGCCGGCCGGCGTTCGGCTGCGCGGCGAGCTTGACCGTCGCGGCGTGCGACATCCGCTCGATCGTTTCGAGCATCGCGGCCGGTCCCACGCTGCAGTTCAGGCCGACCACGTGCGCGCCGAGCCGTTCGAGATCCGGCACGAACGCTTCCGGCGCCGCGCCGTCCAGGCTGTTACCGTCTTCCTCGGTCGTGACCTGCGCGACGATCGGGAGGTCGCAGACGCTGCGCACGGCGCGAATCGCCGCCCCGATTTCATTCACGTCGCGGAACGTCTCGAGCACGAACAGGTCGACGCCGCCTTCGACCAGGCCGCGGGCCTGCTCACGGAAGAACTCCTCCGCTTCGTCAACCCCGGTCTTGCCCCATGGCTCGATCCGGATGCCGAGCGGGCCGATCGCGCCGGCGACATACACCTGGTCCCGCGCCGCGTGCCGCGCGATCTTCGCCCCCTGGAGATTGATCGCGTGCACCTTGCCGGCGAGGCCGAACGCGCCCAGTTTGATCCGGTTCGCGCCGAAGGTATTCGTCTCGATCACGTCCGCTCCGGCACGGACGTACGCCTGGTGAACCTCCGCGACCAGGTCCGCCTGCGTCAGGTTCAGCTCGTCGAACGAGCGATTGAGGAAAACTCCCCTGGCGTACAGCATCGTCCCCATCGCGCCGTCGCAGACGAGCACGCGGGTATCGAGCGCTTCAAGGAAAGGCGTTCGCGTCATGGTCACGACACTACATCGTACTTCAAGGTCCGGCCGTCGATGAGCAGATAGGACCGCGAGACGAGATCCAGACACACCGAACGGACGCCGTGCACATCGATCTCGGCAAACCGATGGTGATGCCCGAACAGGTGCAGCCGCGGCCGCACGGCGGCAATGATCTCGGTGATGGCCGGCTTGCCGGCATCGTTCGGGCGCCGGCCTCCCGGGACGGTCACGCGGAACGGACTCGGGGCCTCGTGGGTGAGCAGGACGTCAACCCCCCGCAGCCGCTTGCACGACTCCACCTCGGCGCGGACGAAATGGCGCCGCCGGTCGGCCAGCGCCGTGGCCTTCGCGGTCCCCTTTTTCGGGTGCGGCAATTCCCCGGGTGCCAGCTCGAACATCGTCGGCGCGAACGTGCCGCCCAGCCCGGCTACGCGAAGGCCGCCAACGGTCACCGCCGAGGCGTTGGGTATGTGGCGAAGCTCCGGCGGAAAGTCATCCGCCGCGATCGCGTCAAAGTTTTCGTTGTTGCCCTTGATCCAGTACAGCGCGCCGCCTATGGGTTCGTAGCTGCCGGCGGCATCGGCGACATCCCCCACACAGAGCCAGAAGGGGACGTCGGCGTGGCGGTGGATGATGCGGCGGACACTGGCGAAATCCCCGTGGATGTCCCCCAGCGCCCCAAAGACGGTTACTTGGTTGTCGTCGCGGGAACGAGCAGGTCCTTCTTGTCCCAGATGAAATCCTTGTTGCTGTAGACCGCGAGCTCGTAATCCTTCCCCATGAAAATGGCGGAGACGGGACACGCCTCCTCGCAGTAGCCGCAGAAGATGCACCGGGTCTTGTGGATCTGGTAGACCTTTGCGTACCGGGGGCCGGCCTGAACCGATCCGTCGTTCTCCGCCGCTTCGAGGTAGATCGCATCAGCCGGGCAGGCGACCGCGCACAAGCCGCAGGCGACACACTTCTCGAGCCCGTTCTCGTCCCGCATCAGCACCTGCTTGCCCCGGTATTTCGGGAACACAGGCACTTTCTGGTCCGGATAGTTGACGGTGATCGGTTTCCTGAAGATGTGCTTGAAAGTCGTCGCGAAGCCGATGAGGAACGGGCGGATCATCCCGTAAGCATATCAAGGCACAGGGGAAAAGCGAAGATGACGAGCTATAATCGCCGTCTTCATGCCTGAGGCGACAAAGGCGCTCACGGTCGAGCAGTTCCTGCTCACGACGCTCGTGGTCAAGGTCGCCATCGTGGCCGTCCTCTCGACGATGCTCGTCCGGTTTCCATGGTTCCGGCGGATGCTCCTGACCGAAAAGCGAGACTGGCCCGAACGCCTGATTTTTGCCGCAAGCCTTGGCGTTCCGTTGACCGCCGGAGTGGTGGCTCGCCTCCTGATCAATTACGACGCCGCGGACCTCACGCTCGCCGGGGCGTTTCTGGCGGGACTGCTCGCGGGTCCGTACGCGGGGGCGATCGTTGGAACGATCGTCGGCGTTCCACCCCTCATTGCCGGCGAATGGATCGCCCTCCCGTTTGCCGTGGGCTGCGGCTTTGCGGGGGGCGGCCTTCGCGAGCTGTGCCCGAAGGAAGCGATCTGGCACTTCTCCCCGCTGTTCTTCACGGATCTTCACCGGAAGGTGTGGCGGCTGGTGCGGCGCTTTCAGATCGACTGGGTCGTGATTCTGGTGGCGGCGCCCATCGGGCTCGAGATCATCCGCCAGGCACTCGGGCACCAGTTCGGGGTGAGCCGGCTGTTCTACCTGGAGCCTCCCAACCCCTGGCTCGGCGCGCTTGTCGTCCTCGCCACGGTGCTGTGCGTCGCGATTCCCATCAAGATCTGGAACAGCGCGCGCATCGAGCATCGCCTGCAGGAACAGGAGAAGCTGCTGATGGCCGCCCGGGTCGAGGCGCTCGCGAGCCAGATCAGCCCGCACTTCCTGTTCAACACGCTGACCTCGATCTCCTCGCTCATTCGCTCGAAGCCGGAGACCGCGCGGACGCTCATCGTGAAGCTCTCGGCGCTGCTCCGGCGGCTGCTGCGCAGCCAGGATCATTTCGTCACGCTCCGCGAGGAGCTCGAAGCGGTCGACGAATATCTCGCCATCGAGTGCATCCGGTTCGGGCCGAAGCTGAGGATCGAGAAATCGATCCAGCCCGACACGCTGGACGTGGTCGTCCCGAGCATGCTGCTGCAGCCGCTGGTCGAGAATTCGATCAAGCATGGCCTGTCCCCCAAGATTGGCGACGGGCGCATCACCATCCGGAGCAGCCGCCAGGGCGGGCACGCGATCATCGACATCATCGACAACGGGGTCGGCGTGGCGCCCGATCACCGCGATCGCGGCGTCGATGGTGGCATTGGACTGCGTAACGTGAACGAACGGCTTCGTGTCATCTACGGCGCCAACTACCAGTTGCAGCTCGACAGCGTTCCCGGCGAGGGCACGTGCGCACGGATCGTGATCCCCGAGCTGGTGGTCCCGACGCGCGTGAGCGCCTGACGTGGCCACGGGCGAACCGCTCAGGACGCTCGTCGTGGACGATGAACAGCTTGCGCGCGAGGAGCTGTGCTTCCTGCTCGGGCAGGTCCCGGCCGTGGAGATCGTCGGCCAGGCGGCCGACGGGATCGAGGCGCTGCGGCTCATCGAGGACCAGGCGCCCGACGTGGTTCTGCTCGACGTGCAGATGCCGGGGCTCACCGGGTTCGAAGTCGCCCGGCGCATCCTTCGGGCCGGGCTCGACACCCAGCTGGTTTTCGTCACGGCCTACGACCGGCACGCGATTGAAGCGTTCGAGGTGAACGCGGTCGACTACCTCCTGAAGCCCGTGGAGTCGGCCCGGCTCGCGACCGCCATCGACCGGGTCCGGAAACGACTCCGGTCCACCCGCCCGGCCACAGTACTGGCGTCAGACCCCGGCAATGTGCGGGGGGCAGACCCCGGTGCGGGGCAGAGCCCGGACGAGCTGGAGCGGCTGCTCCGGGTGTTGTCGGATCGGCAGGGCCGACGCGACCAGCTGGCCATCAAGGTGGCCGAACGTTTCCTGCTCGTCCAGACGGACGAGGTAGTGCATGCCTCTGTCGAAGATGACGTCATCACCGTCGTAACGAACAGCTTGTCTGGGACGTCTAACTATCGGACACTGGATGAACTGCAGGCACGGCTGGACCCGGCGGTCTTCTGGCGCGTCCACCGTTCGCACCTGGTGAATATCAACCGCATCAAGGAAATCGTGCCGTGGTTCAGCCGCAACTACATACTGAAGATGCGGGACACGAAGAGCACCGAAATTCCGGTGAGCCGCGCACAGACCAAGCGGCTTCGTGAGTACTTAAGGTTATGAGCGAACACGACGATCCATACGCGCCGCCACCGGTTCCACCCCCCCCGGTCTCCTATGGGGGCCCCGACGCCATGCCTTCGACCGATCCGTTGCGGGCGCCGGAACCCCTGGTGTCCGGGGAACCGGTCCCGGCGCTGGCCGGCGCTCTTGCGGCGCCGCCCGACGCACGGCTCGGGATGGACGGCGGGTCGCTGCGGATGGAGCGCGTGGCCGAAGAGATCGGCGCCTGGCTCAAGACGCTGGCCTCCGCGGCCGTGTACGCGACGCTCATCGTGACCTTCGGATTTCAGGTCGCGCGCGTCGAAGGGCACAGCATGGCGCCGACGCTCGGCGACCAGGACCGCCTGATCGTGAACAAGCTCGCCTACCGCATCGGCGACCCGCACGTCGGCGACATCGTGATGCTCTACTATCCGCTCGTGCCCGAAAAATCCTTCGTGAAGCGAGTGATCGCCGCCGAGGGGGACCAGGTCCGCATTGTCGACGGAAAGGTCTACAGGAACGACGTGCTGATGGACGATTCCTTCGTGCCGCCCAACTACCGCAGTCACGACGACTGGGGGCCGCAGGTGATTCCCGAAGGCTATTACTTCGTCATGGGCGACCATCGCAACAACAGCTCCGACAGCCGCCACTGGGGGTTCGTGCCCAAGAAGTACATCATCGGGCGGGTGCAGCTGCGCTGGTGGCCGGTTCAGGGGGCGAAGGTATTCTGATCCGCTACACCGCGGTTTACCGCGTCCTGCTTCGCGTCCTGCTTCTGAACCTGGCGGTCGCGCTCGCCAAGCTCGTTCTCGGGTATGCGACGGGCGCGGTCAGCGTCATCTCCGACGGCTTTCATTCGCTCACCGACGCCGCCTCGAACGTGATGGGGATGATCGGGCTGCGCGCTTCCCGCAAGCCCCCGGACGAAGACCATCCCTACGGCCACCGCAAATACGAGACGCTGGCCGCCGCCGGCATCTTCGTATTCCTGCTCTTCGTAGTGATGGAGGTGGCGCGCGCGGCCATCAGCCGGCTTTACGGGGGCGCGGCTCCCGAGGTCACGGTCCTCAGCTTCGTCGTCATGCTCGTGACGCTCGCCATCAATCTCCTGGTCGTCAGATATGAAGGCCGGGAGGCCCGGCGGCTGAGCAGCGAGCTCCTGCTCGCCGATGCCATGGCCACGCGCAGCGACGTGCTCACGTCGTGCGCCGTGCTCGTCACCCTCGTCGGCGTGCAGCTCGGGTACCCCGGTCTCGATGCGATCGGCGGACTGGTGATCGCCTGCTTCATCGCGCGGACCGGCTGGGAAATCGGCCGCAACACCTCACGGGTGCTCTCCGATCGCGTCGTCCTCGCCGAAGAGGATATCCGCCGCGTCGTGCTGAGCGTGCCGGAAGTGATGGGGTGCCACCACATTCGATCGCGGGGGTCGCTGGATCACACGTTCCTGGATCTACACGTGTGGTTTCGCCCCGACATGACGCTGTACGAAGCGCACCGCCTCTCGCACGTCGTCAAGGACACCCTGCTGGCAAAGTATCCGCAGATCGCGGATGCCATCATCCACATCGAGCCGCCCCCGCCCGGAGTCGGCGCCCGATAGGCCCCGGGACGGTGGTCAGGCCTGTAGTTCCGGAGCCCCGGGAGGCAGGCCTTCGTTCGAGACCGTGCGGTCGCATGGCTCGTTGCCGCTCGCGTCGGCGGCGCCGGCCCCGACGGGCAGGTGCACCACAAACGTGGAACCCTGGTCGGCGCCCTGGCTCGACCCCACGATCGAGCCGCCGTGCAGTTCGACGAGGTGCTTGGCGATCGACAGCCCGATGCCAAGGCCCCAGGCCCCTCGCGTCGTGGAGGGATCGCCCTGCCTGAAACGCTCGAACACGTGCGGCAGGAACTCGGGTGAAATGCCCTGCCCCGAATCGCGCACGAGGATTTGAGCGGCGTCGTGCGTCCGCGTGACGACGACCTGGACCCGCCCGCCCTTGGGGGTGAACTTCACCGCATTGTGGATCACGTTCCACAGAATCTGTTGCAGCCGGCGGGCATCGGCGCAGAGCTCGGGCAGGTCCGGCTCGAACGTCACCGACAGGTGCACGCCCTTGGTGTCGGCAGTCGGCCGAATCGACTGGACGGCCGCCTCGACCGCGGTAGTCAGACTCACGCGTTCGAAATCCAGCGCGATCGTGCCTGACGTGAGCTTGTTCATTTCGAGCAGGTCTTCGATCAGCTTCGCCTGCATCTGCGCGTTGCGCTGGATCACCGCCATCGCTTCGGCCGGGTCCTGCACGCCGCGGCCGCTCGTCAACATGCTCAGCCAGCCCAGAATGGCGTTCATGGGCGTACGGAGCTCGTGGCTCAGGGTGGCCAGGAACTCATCCTTGATGCGGCTCTGGCGTTCGGCCTCGTCCCGGGCCTGGCGCTCGCTGACCAGCAGCCGCTCCCGTTCGCGCTCCGCCCGGCGCTGCACACTGACGTCGCGGCTCACGCCGACGATCTTTTCGACCGCGCCGTCGTCCCGCCGGAGAACGCGGCCCCGCTCGGTGATCCAGACCACGCTGCCTTCCGCACGCACGACCCGGTAGTCGCACTCGTACGTCCCTGCTGAGAGCGCCAGCTGAATCGCCTTCTCGCAGCGGTCCGCGTCCTCAGGGTGGAGGACGCGAAACAGGCGCTTCTGGGGCCCGAGTGCCCCTTCGGCCAGACCGAACAGCTTCTCGGGATCGCTCGACCACGTCATGTGCCCCGAGTGGACGTCCCACTCCCAGGCGGCCATCTGCGCGACGTCCATCGCCATTCTGAGGCGCTCCTGGTCGTTGCGGACACTGCGGTGCGCGATCGTCAGTGCGGCCGTGCGTTCGGCGACACGCCGCTCCAGCTCCTCGTTCGCGCGCTCGAGCGCCAGCTGCGCCTTCGCGCGTTCCGCGTTCTGGTAATGGAGCGACTCGTTGAGCGTCAGCAGCTCTCGCGTCTTGCGGAACAGCTCGATGAACACCGCGACCTTGGATCGCAGGATATCGGCGTTGATCGGCTTGCTCAGATAGTCGACGGCGCCGACCCCGTATCCCCGCAGCACGTCGTCCTCTTCGAGCAGGTGCGCCGTAAGGAACAGGATGGGAACGTTCTGCGTCCGCCGGCGTTGCTTGATCAGCTGCGCCAGCTCGATGCCGCCCATGCCGGGCATCCGGATGTCCAGAATCACCGCGGCGAAGTGCTCGTGCAGCATCGCCAGCAGCGCCTCGTCGGCCGACTGCGCGCGCACGAAGGCGCACCCGCTCGACTGCAGCATCACCTCGAGCGCGTCCAGATTGCGCGGCTCGTCGTCGACGATCAGAAGTTTGACGTCCTCCGCACTCCCGGCGGCGGCGATGTTCACCGGTAGAGCCACACCCGGAGCAATGACAGCAGCTGATCGGTGTTGACCGGCTTCGCGATGTAGTCGGATGCGCCCGCCTGCAGGCACTTCTCGCGGTCTCCCTTCATCGCCTTGGCCGTGAGTGCCAGTATGGGCAGCGTCCGGAACTCCACGTCGTTGCGAATCTCACGCATGGTCTCGTAGCCGTCCATCTCCGGCATCATGATGTCCATCAGCACGACGCTGAGGCCCGGCGTGTGCTTGATCAACTCGATGGCCTGCCGGCCGTTGGTCGCCGTGAGCACTTCCATCTCGTGGTTCTCGAGCACCGTCGTCAACGCGAAGATATTCCGGGCATCGTCGTCGACGACAAGGACCTTCCGGTTGTGCAGGACGCCGTTCGACCCGTGCAGGCGTTCCAGCATCTTCCGCTTGGGTTCCGGCAGGTCCGCGACCACGCGGTGGAGGAAGAGTGCGGTTTCGTCGAATAGCCGCTCAGGGGACTGTACGTCCTTGAGAACGACGCTCTTGGCGAGCGCCCGCAGCCGCGCGTTCTCGTCCGTCGTGAGCTCCTTGCCGGTAAACACGACGACGGGGAGGTCGCGGAGCCCGGGCTCCCGCTGCATTTGTTCGAGCAGATCGAAACCGCTCATATCCGGCAGCTTGAGATCCATGACACAGCATTCGATCGGACTGCTCTGAAGCTCCTCGAGCGCTTCCCTGCCGCTGCTGACGGCCGCGATCTCGATGTCGTCGTGCATCAGGAGCTCGACGATGCTCTGGCGCTCGATGTCGTTGTCCTCGACGACCAGCAGCCGCTTCTTGTGAGGCGCCACGTACGTGCGCATGCGATCGAATGCGCGCTCGAGGTCCTCGGTCGTCCCGGGCTTGACGAGATACGAGAAAGCCCCGTGTGACAGCCCGTGCTGCCGCTCCTCTTCGACCGAGAGCATCTGCACCGGGATGTGCCGGGTCGCGGGATCGAGCTTGAGGCTGTTCAGCACCGTCCATCCCAGCATGTCGGGGAGGAACACGTCGAGGGTGATCGCGGTGGGGGGAAACTGCCGTGCGAGCTGCAGCGCAGCCTGGCCGCGATTCGCGACCACTCCCTTGAAGCCCTTGTCCCTGGCGAGCCCGAGCAGCACCCTGGCGTAGTGGGGGTCGTCGTCCACGATCAGCAACACCCGGTCGCCTTCGACGATCTCGTCGCGATCGTCGTAGACCACCTCCTCGGGAGGTGCGATGGTCAGCATGGGCATCGTGGACAGGCGCTCTCGAGGGAAGGCCACCGGAACGGCGCCCGGCAGGCTCGTCCGTGCGGGCCCGTTGTAGGTGGGCGGCAGGTAGAGCGTGAACGTGCTGCCCTGGCCGGGCACGCTCGAGAGTCGAATCTCGCCGCCGAGCAGGGTCGCGAGCTCGCGGCTGATCGCCAGCCCGAGTCCGGTGCCGCCGTACTTGCGGCTCGTGCCCGCGTCGGCCTGCTGGAAGGCTTCGAAGATCAGCCGCTGCTTCTCGGTCGCGATGCCGATGCCCGTGTCGCTGACCTCGATGGCAATGGCCGCGGGCACGTAGCGCAGGATCGGGTGGTCCGACGACCACCCGGAGGTCACCTGCTGCACGCGCATCTGCACCTGGCCCTGCGACGTGAACTTGAAGGCATTCGACAGCAGGTTCTTCAGGATCTGCTGCAGCCGCTTGGGGTCGGTCGTGAACGTGCGCGGCAGCGTGTTGTCGATCTCCACCTGGAAGGTGAGGTTCTTGGTTTCCGCGAGGTGCCGGAACGTCCGGTCGACGTTGTCCCGAAGGGACCTGAACGTGATTTCCTCGGCTTCGACCGTGACCGTCCCGGACTCGATCTTCGAGAGGTCCAGGATGTCGTTGATGAGCGTCAGCAGGTCGGTGCCGGCGGAGTGGATGTTCTTGGCGAAATCCACCTGTTTGGTCGCCAGATTGCCAGAAGCGTTCTCCGCCAGCTGCTGCCCGAGGATCAGGATCGAGTTGAGCGGCGTGCGCAGCTCGTGCGACATGTTCGCGAGGAACTCCGACTTGTACTTCGACGTGAGCGCGAGCTCCGCCGCCTTTTCCTCGAGCGCCCGGCGGGCCTGTTCGACTTCCTTGTTCTTGCGCTCGACCTCGACATTCTGCGCCGCCAGCTCCTGGGCCTTCTGTGCAAGCTGCTCGTTCGTTTCCTGCAGCTCGCTCTGCCGCGTCTGCAGCTCGATCGTGAGCTGCTGAGACTGCTGCAGCAGGTTCTCGGTGCGCATCGTCGCCTCGATCGTGTTGAGCACGACGCCGATCGACTGCGTGAGCTGCTCGAGAAAGGTGAGATGGGTCGCCGTGAAGGGCTCGAGCGACGCCAGCTCGATGACGGCTTTCGTTTCCCCTTCGAAGAGCACCGGCAGGACGACGACGTTCTTCGGTGGCGCGGCGCCGAGGCTCGAGCGCACACGCGCGTAGCGTGGCGGCACCTTTGTGAGCAGAATGCGCTGCTTCTCGAGCGCGCACTGTCCTACGAGGCCATTCCCGACCTCGATGCGCTTCGACTGGTCGTCGCCGATGGCGTATCCGGCGAGCAGCGACAGCGCCGGCGCGCTGTCGGTCACCTCGCTGAGCATCTGGTAGACCGCGCCCTGCTGCGCGTTGACCAGCGGCGCGAGCTCCGAGAGCAGCAGGCGGCCGACGGTGACGAGATCGCGCTGCCCCTGCAGCATGCGGGTGAACCTCGCCAGGTTCGTCTTGAGCCAGTCCTGCTCCTGGTTGGAATCCGTGGTGCCCCGCAGGTTGTCGATCATCGTGTTGATGTTGTCTTTGAGCTCC
>JALZOC010000374.1 GCA_030857365.1 Acidobacteriota bacterium | reverse complement strand
CGTCGAGCTCTCGCCGCGAATACGTCGCGGCGCCCGGCACCGCGAAGCCGCGCACCTCGCCGCCCGACGCCACGACGTCGCGGAAGACCGTGAACGGGGACTCGGCAAACGCGGCCGACAGATCCGCGATCGGCATCCCGCATCGGAGGTCTGGCTTGTCCGAGCCGTACCTGGCGATCGCCTCCGCATACGGCAGCCGGAGGAACGGCCGCGGCGCTTCGCGGCCGATGAGCGCCATGAGCCGCTCCATGAGCGGCTCGAGCATCGAGAACACGAGATCCTCGGTGGCGAACGAAATCTCGAGGTCGACCTGCGTGAACTCGGGCTGGCGATCGGCGCGCAGGTCCTCGTCGCGGAAGCACCGCGCAATCTGGAAGTAGCGGTCCATCCCGGCAATCATCAGGATCTGCTTGAAGATCTGGGGCGACTGCGGCAGCGCGTAGAACTCGCCGGGGTGGACGCGGCTGGGCACCAGGTAGTCGCGCGCACCTTCGGGAGTCGATTTCGCCAGCATCGGCGTTTCGATTTCGAGAAATCCCTGCTCGTCGAAGTACTGGCGGATTGCCATCATGGCCCGGTGGCGCATGATCATGTTGCGCTGCATCCTGGGGCGGCGCAGGTCGATGTACCGGTGCTTCAGGCGCGTCTCTTCCGTTACCTCGATCTCGTCCGCGATCATGAACGGCGGCGTCCGCGCCTCGTTCAGCAGGCGGAGCGCACTCGCGGTCACCTCGATCTGCCCCGTGGCAATCTTCGCGTTGACGGTCTCCGTTGCACGATGCTCCACCCGGCCGATGACGGCGACGACGAACTCCGAACGCAGGCGCTTGGCCGCGCCGACGAGCGGCTCGTCACCCCGCGCGACGACCTGCGTGATGCCGTGGCGGTCACGCAGATCGATGAAGATGAGGGACCCGAGGTCCCGCACCCGGTGCACCCAGCCGAGCAGGACGACGTCCTTTCCCACGTCCTCGGCGCGCAGGGCCCCACAGGTGTGCGTGCGGGCCAGGGTTCCTAACGGTTCTATGTTCATGTTCTACTTCGGGACTCGGGACTCGGGACTCGGGACTCGGGGCTCGGCGAGCCAGTCGCGCAGCCGCTGCGGCAATTCCGCACGCGGCACCGACGACTGCATGCCGGTGCCGAGGTTCTTGACGGTCACCTCGCGGCGCGCGATTTCGTCGCTGCCGAGGATCGCCGCAAACGGGATGCCCCTGGCGGCGGCATACTTCATCTGCTTCCCCAGCTTGTCCGGTTCGGGGTACAGCTCGACGCGGATGGCCTGGTCGCGAACATCCGCTGCCAGCCGGAGCGCCTCCGGAACGGTCGCCTCATCGAAGAGCGTCACGAGCAGGTCCGCCGAGGGGCGTTCGACGTGTGGGGGAAACATGTTGCGCTCCCCCATCACAACGAGGATCCGCTCCAGGCCGAGCGAGAAGCCGCATGCGGGCACGTTCTCGCCCAGGAACATCCCGATCAACCCGTCGTAACGCCCGCCGCCGCCCAGGCTGCCGGCGAGATCCGGCACGGTCACTTCCATGATGGCGCCGGTGTAGTACGACAGCCCGCGCGCGAGGCTGGCGTCGAGCTGCACGTGCGGGGCGGCGCTGCCCGCCGCGCAAAGCTCGAGAATCCGGGCCAGCTCGCCGACAGCCTGCGCCGCCTCCGGGATGGTGCGCACGAGGTCGCGTGCGCGCCCGATCGTCAGCGGCGTGTCGAACGTCGCAAGCAGCCGCGCGGCCGCCGCCTCGCTGACGCCCCGCCCCGCCAGCTCCCGTGCGACGCCGTCTGGCCCGATCTTGTCCAGCTTGTCGATCGCGACCAGGGCTGAAGCCTCCAGGTCCACGGGTACACCCGCCGCGTCGAGCAGCCCCGCGAGCAGCCGCCGGTGGTTCAGCCTGATGACGAAATCATGAAACCCGAGCGTCCGCAGCACGTCGCTGACCGCCGTGCAGAGCTCCGCCTCGACGACCATCGACCGGGACCCGATGGCATCGACGTCGCACTGGAAGAATTCGCGGAACCGTCCGCGCGCGGGACGGTCGGCGCGCCACACCGGCTGGATCTGGAACCGCTTGAAGAATTTCGGGAGCTTCGCGCGATACTCCGCGACCACGCGCGCGAGCGGCACGGTCAAATCGTAGCGGAGCGCCAGGTCCGTCTCGCCCGAAGACTCGCGCTCCCCGCGGCGCAGCACCTTGAAGATCAGCGCGCTGCCTTCCTCGCCGTACTTCCCGGTCAACGTCTCGATGTTCTCGAGCGCGGGCGTCTCCAGCGGCTCGAATCCATACCGCCGGTACACCTCGGAGATGACGCCAATCACGTATTCGCGCCGGCGGACATCCTCGGGCAGGAAATCGCGCATGCCACGCGCAGGCCGGGTCTGCTGCGACGCCATCAGCGAGGGGGAGCGGCATCGGCGCCCATGTAGTCCAGCCGGTATCCCACGTAGCGCTCCGCGTAGTCCCTGATCGAGGCGACGTCCTCGTCGGTCAACTCGCGGCGGACTTTTCCCGGACTTCCCATGACGAGCGACCGCGCCGGGACGCGCGTATTCTCCGGCAGCAGCGTTCCCGCGGCGACGATGCAGTCCTCTTCCACGTCGACGCCGTTCAGCAGGATCGCCCCCATGCCGACGAGGATCCGGCCGCGCAGGGTGCACCCGTGCACGAGGGCGCCATGCCCGATCGTCACCTCGTCGCCGATGGTCGTCGGATGCGTCCCCCGCATGACGTGCACGACCGTGCCGTCCTGCACGTTGCTGCGGCGGCCGATCCGGATCCGATGCACGTCCCCCCGAATCACGACGTTCATCCAGACGCTGCTCGCTTCCCCGATTTCCACGTCGCCGATGACCTGGGCGCTCTCGTCCACGTACGCCGTCGGGTGCACGACCGGCAGACGGCCCTTGTAGCTCCGGAGCATCAGTAGATGATACACGGGGGAGCGCGTCGGGCTTCCAGCTTCCAGTTGCAAGCTCCCCAGCAAAAACGAGCGCGTGAAGTCTCGAGGCCGGGGGCCGGAAGCCGCAGGAAGCTGGAAGCTGGAAGCTGGAAGCTGACATAATCATCAGAGCCCATGCCCTTGCTCGATCGCTTCGCGCGCCCGCTGCGGAGCCTGCGCATCTCGGTGACGGATCGCTGCAACCTGCGCTGCCAGTACTGCATGCCGGAGCAGGACTACGCCTGGCTGCCTCGCGAGAGCCTGCTGACGTTCGAGGAAATCGGCGGGGTGGTGGATGCGTTCACGCCGCTTGGGGTGGACCGTGT
Organism: Acidobacteriota bacterium; assembly: GCA_030857365.1. Classification (GTDB taxonomy): domain Bacteria; phylum Acidobacteriota; class Vicinamibacteria; order Vicinamibacterales; family 2-12-FULL-66-21; genus JALZOC01. Next base: position 898 of record JALZOC010000374.1, on the reverse strand, counting down.
GCGGATTACGGGGGGCGAACCGCTCCTGCGGCGCGACCTGCCTGTCCTCATCGCGTCGCTCGCGGCACGCGCCGCGCTGGCCGACTTCGCGATGACCACCAACGGCGTCCTGCTCCGCCGCCAGGCGCGCGCGCTGCAAGCGGCGGGACTCCATCGCATCACCGTGAGCCTCGATACGCTCCGGCGGGATCGCTTCGAGGCGATGACCCGGATGGACGAGCTCCACGCCGTGCTCGACGGGATAGAGGCGGCCGCCGCGGCGGGCTTTGCCGCGCTCAAGCTCGACACGGTCGTGATCCGCGGCACCAACGACGACGAGCTCGGGGCGCTCCTCGACTACGGACGGCGGATGCGCGCGGAGGTCCGGTTCATCGAGTACATGGACGTGGGCGGGGCGACGCGCTGGACTCCGGGCGCGGTCGTTTCGCGACGAGAGATCCTCGCGCGCCTCGACGCGCAGTATGGCGCCGTCGTCCCGCTCGAGGAGCCCTCCTCCGCCCCCGCGGCGCGCTTCCTGCTCCCGGATGGCACGACGTTCGGCATCATCTCGTCGACGACCGAGCCCTTCTGCGCGTCATGTGACCGCAGCCGTGTGACGGCGGACGGGGTATGGCTGCTCTGTCTCTACGCCGCGACAGGAACGGATCTGCGCCGGCCGCTGCGCGCCGGCGCGACGAGCGACGAGCTGCAGCGCCTGATCGCGGCCTCATGGTCTATCCGGGCCGACCGCGGCGCGGAAGAGCGGCTCGCGGTCGACCGCGAGACCACGCTCATCCCCGTTCGCAGCCTCAAGCGTGACGCGCATCTGGAAATGCACACGCGGGGGGGGTGACACTCGGGGTTCCGGGTTCCGGGTTCGGGTTCCGGGGTTCGCCCGCCTCCGCTCGCGGGCATACGG
>JALZOC010000373.1:2912-4171 GCA_030857365.1 Acidobacteriota bacterium | reverse complement strand
ATGCAAGGCTGGCGTTCAGGCCCGGTTCGGAGTGACGCTCCGGGAGGAAATCGTTTATCTGGGGTGGTGAACAACTCGACTCGGGACTCGGGATTGGGGATCGGGGATCGGGTTCAAGGTTCGGGGTTCGCGTTTCACGAGAGAGGACGACGGGGCTGATGGCGAAGTTGAGAATCGAAGGCGGACGACGGCTGTCGGGGCGCATTACGGTCGAGGGCAACAAGAACTCTGCGCTGCCGCTGCTCGCCGCGTGCCTGCTGACGGAGCGCGAATGCGTCCTGACCAATGTGCCGCGCATCCGCGACGTCGATGTGCTCGCGGAGCTCATGGAGGGGCTGGGCGCGGCGATCGGCGGGCGGGGCACGTCGACCTTGACGGTCCGCTGCGAGCGTGTCACGAGCGATCGCCCGGATCCTGTGCTCGTCGGCAAGCTCCGCGGCTCGGTGCTCCTGCTGGGACCGCTGCTGGCCCGGACCGGATCCGCGAGGCTCGCGCAGCCGGGCGGCGACTTCCCGACGCGCCGCACCATCACGACGCACCTTCAGGCGTTGACCGCGATGGGCGCGGTCCAGCGCGCCGAGGCCGGGTTTTCACTGGAGGCGCCGAACGGGCTGAAAGGCGCGTCGTTGTATCTGGACGAAGCGTCCGTCACCGGCACGGAGACGGCCTTGCTCGCGGCGGCTGCGGCGACGGGGCGCAGCGAGATCCGGCATGCGGCCATGGAGCCGCACGTCGTCGAACTGTGCCGCTTCCTCGAGGCCATCGGGGTCCCGGTCGAGGGCGCCGGCACGTCCACGCTGTCGGTCGAGGGTCCGGCGAGGTTTACGGGCGCGCAGCATCGCCTCGATGGAGACTACATCGAGGCGGGAAGCTGGGGAGTGACGGCGGCGATCACCGGCGGGGACATCGAGGTGACTGGCGCGCGTACTCCGGATCTCGAAGTTGTCGCCGCGCCGCTGATGAAGATGGGGCTTCGATGCACCTACGCCGACGATCGCCTCGTCATCGAGCCGTCGACACTCACGGCCGCGCGCCGCATCACGACGGGGCTCTGGCCGGGGTTCCCGAGCGACATGGTGAGCCTCGTGACCGTCCTTGCCACCCAGGCGGACGGGCGGACGCTGGTGCACGACTGGCTGTACGAACTGCGGCTCTTCGCGCTCGAACAGCTGAGCGCGATGCGCGCCGACCTGTTCCTGTGCGACCCACACCGGATCATCGTCAGCGGGCCCGCCGGGCTCCGCGGCCGTGACCTGGAC
>JALZOC010000373.1:0-2902 GCA_030857365.1 Acidobacteriota bacterium | reverse complement strand
CCGCGATTTGCGATCGGGAATGGCCCTGATTGCGGCGGCGCTCGCCGCGGAGGGGGAAAGCACCGTCGGTCCCCTGGAGACCGTCGAGCGCGGCTACGGTTCTCTCGTCGAGCGGCTGCGATCGCTCGGCGCCAGAGTCGAGCGCGAACCCTGACGTCGCGTGGAGTCTCAGCACCGCGAGCCCGAGATCCCGAACTCCGGATCCCGAATCCCGAATCCCCGAGTTAAGGCTTCTTGATACCCGGCGGAGTCACCGGAGCCGGTGGCTGGAGCGGTTGAGGAAACGCAGGCCCTGGGCTCGGCGCCGGAGGCGTCAAGCCCGGAGACGGATTGTCGTCCTGATCGCGCGGAGGCAACTGGATGTTCGGCAGCTCGACGACCGCACCGCTCGAGTCGCGCGCCAGCCGGAACGGCCGCAGGTCCGCTTCGGACAGGTCGAGCACCCGGACGATGTGAGGGGTCAGCGTCAGGATGATGTCAGTCTGCTGTGATTCCTTGCGATTGTTTGCGAACAGCCGGCCGATGAGGGGGAGGTCGCTCAATCCGGGAGTGCCCGAGAGTACCGTCCGTTCGTCGTCGCGGATAAGACCGGCCAGCATGTTCGTCTCGCCGTCCTTCAGCCGGATCGTCGTCGTGATTTCCCGATTGCCGAACGTCGGCAGCCCGCCGAATCCGGTGCCCGAGATGCTGCTCAGCGACAGCTTCAACGCCAGCGTGACCTCGTCGTCGTGGTGCATGCGAGGGGTGATGTCGATGTTCACGCCGATGTTCTCGTAGGCGAACGACGTGATGGGCTGCTGATTGATGCCTCCCGTCGCAATCGGTGCGAACTGCGTGATCGGGATCGGCACGCGCTCGCCAAACCGCGCCTGGGCCGCCAGCCCCTCGGACGTTCGCAGCTGCGGGTTCGCGAGGGTTCGCGTATTGGCGTCGTTCTTGAGAAGACGATAGTAGATGCCCGGCAACCCCGACAGGAACACGTCTGCCTGCGTCAGGCTGCGAAGCGTCTGCAGCGAAAAATTATCGCGGTTGACGTCCGCGGACCCTGAGATGCCGGGAGAGCCTGGGCTGGCGATGTGAAGGCCGTACTCGCGAAGCCGGGTACGGTCGACCTCCAGCAGCTCCACTTCGATCACGACTTCAGGACGTGCTTTGTCAATGGCGGCGATCAGCCGTCCCGCGGCGGCGATGCGCTCGGGCGTATCCTTGATTGAAATCGCATTCGTCGCGGTGATGGGGGAGATCTGGCGCACGTCGACCACGACGCGCAGCAGATCGATGACTTCCTTGATGTCCGCGTTGCTCAGATAGAAAGTCCGGACCACCGCTTCCTCGTACTCGCGCCGTTTTGGCGGAGTGTCCGGGATGATCGTGATCGTCCGCGGAGCAGTGACCCGGTAGAACGTTCGCGTGCTGGCGGTCACCGAGGCGAGCGCATCCTGGAGCGAGACGTTCCGGAGGTCGACGCTGATCGGTGCGTCGCGGAAGCCCGGGTCGAAGACGACGTTGATGTCGGCAAAGCGCCCCAGGGCCCTGAAGACCACCCCGCTGCCTGCATTACTGAACACCAGCGAGTCCGGAAGCTTGATTGCGTCCGGCAGCTCGAGGCCCGCGGGAGCGAAGTCGCGGGATCGATCGATGAGCGCCTGGAGCTCCGTTCTGCCTTCCCGGGAAACCGCGAGGCGGGTCCGCAGCTTCTGCCGGGTATCCCTCAGGGCGGCCTCCGCATCGGCGGCGGCCGGGTTGAGCTCGACCGCGAGCTGGAATTCACCAAGGGCCTCTTCATACCGCTCCGTCGCCTGGAAGCGGCGCCCGCGAAAGTAGTGATCCTGGGAAGCGCGGATACGCGCGCGTTCGAGCGCGAGCCGGGCGCCACGGTCCTGCGGCCTGGCGCGAACGGCCTGCGTATACTCCACGACAGCGCGGTCGTAATCCTGGGCGGTCTCGGCGCGCTGACCGGCGCGGAACGCCGAATTCGTGGCGCATGCGGCGGTGGTCAGGACCGCCGCCAGCGCCGTTGCCGCCATCACGGAGCGCACGCGTTCAGCGGGGCGCGTCGGCATGGTTGGTCACATCGGCTCCGCGTGGGATTTTGAACTCGAACACCTTGTCCGACAGCCCGACGTTCTCCTTGAAGTTCGAGAAATGAAACGTGGACCGGCCGCCCTGGCTCTCGGCCGCGCCCAACGACCGGATCTGCAGCGTACGGCGGTCGACAACAATCTGGAGCCAGTCGTAGTCACGTTCGGGCAGCTTTGGCTGCAGCCGGAGCGCGTACGTATCCGATGAGCCGCCCTCCGTGAACGTGACCGTGAAATCGCGCGTGAGGTCACCCTTGCCGGCCAGGAAGAGGACCGCTGTCGTCGCCTGGTCCTCCGAAGGCACCGGGCTGACGATGACCTGGTTGTCGGCGGGGACGTGCAGGTAGATCCGCCGGCCGTCCGAGACGAACACCTTCGGTTCCGGCTTCCTGTAGTCCCAGCGCATCTTTCCAGGCTTCTTCACCTGCACGACACCGCTTTCCGTCTGCTTCTTCCGCAGCAGTCCGCCCTGGGAGTCATGCACGAAGTCCGCGGTGAAGTCGCGAACGCCGCTATACCTGCGCTGCAGCGCTGCGGCGACCTCGGGTGCCGAGGGCTGAGCAGGCTGCGGCACGGATTGCCGAGCCTCCGCGCGGAGCGCGGGGTGCATCGACGCGAGCAGCAGTAGCGCCGGCAGGACTGTCGGAATACCCATGGTTTCTACAATACAGGCTGGTGTGCCATCTTAGCACGCAGGTTCAGGAGGACCTGCAGGGGCACGGTGACAAGGGGCCAGGGTGCCAAGGGTGCCGCTACGACGCGCGCCGGCGCTTGCGCGCGATGAACGCGAGCACTTCGGGCAACGGACGCGTGTTCAGCAC
>JALZOC010000031.1 GCA_030857365.1 Acidobacteriota bacterium | reverse complement strand
CCCCTCGGCCGCCGAAGCCGCCGCCGCCAAAGCCGCCGAAGCCGCCGCCGAACCCGCCGCCGCCGAACGGACCGATGCCGCTGCTCCACCCGCTCCAGGGGCCGCCGCCCCAGTGCCGCCCCCGACGCCGCCGCCCGCGCCGGCTGAAGAGAAGGGCGAGGACGATCCAGAAGAGGATCATGCCGAGCGGAAGCCGCGGCGACCCGACCACCGGCTGCGGGTCGGCCGGGACGTTCTGCAGGTCCACGCCCCGCCGTTCGGCGATGCGATTGATGATCCGGGTCGCCCCGGCGAGGAGCCCCCGGCCGTAGCTGCCGTTCCGGAACTCGGGGGTGATGGTGTCGCGGATGGTCTCGCCGGCGAACCCGTCCGTGATGAACTCCTCGAGCGCGTACCCGACCTCGATGTTCACGCGGCGATCCTGAACCGCGACCAGGATCAGGAGGCCATTGTCCTTCCCTTTCTCGCCGATTCCGCGCCCGCCGTTCTGGAACATCCGGTCCGCGTACTCGCGGATGTCCCCGTACGGCTGGAACGTCGGCACGGTGGCGACCACGACGGCATCTCCGGTGGCGGTCTGCAGGGCACGGATGCGTCGATCGAGCTCGGCCGCGCTCGCCGCGTCGATGACGCCGGCGAAGTCGTTCACGGGCCCTTCGAGTGGGGGTGGGGCCGGCTGCGCCCGGGCGGTGCCGGGCGCGAGCAGCGCGGCCAGCAGACAGAGCGCGAGCCCGACCCGCCGTGAGCCCTGCGCGAGCACTCCGGCTCCGGAACGCTTCGGGATTCTGGCCCTTGGGCGCCCCGGCACTCCGACACTGTGGCCCGGTATGCAGGCTGCGCTCATGCGCGCGCCCGCCACGTATCGACGAACTCCCAGACCTGTTCCACTGCGTCGAGGTAACGTGTGAAAAGAGCGGTCGGGTCCGCGATCGTGCTGTGGTTGCCGGCTCCGGCCTGGAGCACTTCCCGGACCACGGGCGCCGAGATCCCGATCTGGCGGGCGACGGTCTCGGCGACGTCGAAGTCGTCACCTTCGGCGAGGCGCGCGATGTTGGAGAGCAGCGCACCGAACGGCGCGGCCGACGCGGCGATCAGCCCGGCAGTGGCCTTCGAATCCCCCGCGGCCTCGAGAAACCCCTCGCGCAGGTGCACGAGGTGGCTCTTGGCCGCCAGCTCGCATGCACGCCTCAGGTCGGCGCGCGCCACACGCGCCGTGGCAAACAGGTCCGTGCCGGCCACGAGCACGTGATGGGCGATGATGTCGCCGTATTCGAGCGGGAAGATGTCCAGCGTGCGGAGGAACTCCTCTCGTTCCAGGATGAGCGGAACGGCCAGCGAACGGCGTCGCCATCCCCCGACGAGCGGCGCACAGCGGGTCAGGTCGCTGAATACGAGCCGTTCCACGAGCGCGATCGAGTGCACGAGGCGGGGTGGCTCGACCGGGATGTTCAGGCCATATGCCGCCACGGCGTGCAGTCCCGACCCGAACACGCGCCCGAGATCGGCGGCGAGCGCCGTGAGGGCGGTGCGTTCGTCAGAAGAGAGCGACAAAGAATCCATGCGTTCATTATGCCGCTGTCAGCTATCAGATCTCAGCTCCCAGCTGTTTAGCTGACAGCTATCAGCCAGGTTCATTCCGGGTTACAGGGGTAACAGATACCGCCGAAGACATGGGTAACACTTTTCCGGCCAGTCACGCAGAGGGTTGCACGTGCCGGCGAGCTGAAAGCTGAAAGCCGAGAGCTGAAAGCCGAGAGCTGTCGCATGGGATAATGACCGATTGATGCAGCTCCGAAAATTGAATGTGGGGTGTTTCGGCGGCGGAACGGGGCTGCCGAGCCTCCTCGGCGGGCTCAAGCGCAATCCCTGGCTGACGCTGAACGCGGTGGTGACGATGTTCGACAGCGGCGGCAGCTCGGGCCAGCTGCGCGACGAGCTCGGCGTGCTGCCGCCGGGAGACGTGTTGAAGTGCGCCCTCGCTCTCGCCCGCAACGAGAAGGAAGCGCGCCGCGTCCTGCTGTCCCGGTTGCCGATGCTCGAACACGCCCGCCTGCGGGGGCACACCGGCGGCAACCTGCTGCTGTCGATGATGGATCGCTACAGCGGCGACTTCCTCGCCGCGGTCGATGGGCTCCGCGCGCTGCTCGGGTGCGCCGGGCACGTCTGGCCCGTCAGCATCGAGCCCGCAAGTGTCTGCGCGGAGTACGGCGACGGCACGCGGACGGGGGGTGAAGTGGAGGTGGACGCGGGGCAGACCGCCGGCAACGCGATCGTCCGCCTGTGGCTCGATCCCGAGGTCCGCCTGCACGAGGCCGCCGCGCGGGAGATCCCCCGGTTCGAAGCGGCCATCATCGGCCCGGGCAGCTTCTACACCAGCCTGATGCCGATCTTCCTGGTGCGCGGCGCGCGCGAGGCCATTCAGCAGGTCAACGGTCCCGTCATTCTGGTCACCAACCTGCTGACGGAGGGGCGCGGGATGTGGGACTTCACCGCTGGCGACGCGCTGCGGGAGATGGCGACGGCCATTGGCCGGTCCATCGACGTGGTCGTGGTCAACACGGCGCGTCCTTCCGAGCGCACGCTGGCGCGGTACCATGCCGAGCACAAGCGTCCGCTGGAGCTCGGGGACCTGCCGGACGCGTGCGAGCTCGTGGCGGGCGAGTTCTGGTGCGGCGAGATCGCGCGCCACGAAAGACGTCGGCTCGCGCAGGCCGTGTGGGCGGTTCTCGCGGGGCGGCTTCTCTGATGCCGCTCATCACGCTCGATGCCGTGTCGCTAGCCTTCGGGCACCTGCCGCTCTTCCAGGGGGCCGAGCTTCGCATCGAGGCTGGCGAGCGGATTGCGCTCATCGGCCGGAACGGCACGGGCAAGTCGAGCCTCCTGAAGGTCATCGCCGGGGAGATGGCGCCCGATGCGGGAACGATCTGGCGGAGCCCCGGCGTGCGGGTCGCGCGTCTGGAGCAGGATGTGCCCGGATCCGGGGCCCGCACAGTCTTCGACGAGGTGGCGAGCGGCCTCGGAGAGCTCGGCACGCTCGTGGCCAATTACCACCACGCCGCGGTGTGCGTGGCGGAGAACGTCGAAGACGCCGCCGCGCTGGCGCGGCTCGGAGACGCGCAGCACGAGCTCGAGGAACGCGACGGCTGGCGGCTCGAGCAGAAGGTCGAGACCGTGGTGTCGCGGCTGGCGTTGCCGGCCGACCGGCCCATGCACGAGCTCTCCGGCGGGTGGCGCCGGCGGGCGCTGCTGGGCAAAGCGCTCGTCTCCGAGCCGGACCTGCTGTTGCTCGACGAGCCTACCAATCACCTCGACATCGATGCGATCCGGTGGCTCGAAGAGTACCTGCGGAACTTCGGGGGCGCGTTGCTGTTCGTCACGCACGATCGCGCCTTTCTCAACGCGCTCGCCACGCGGATCGTGGAGCTGGACCGCGGCCGGCTGACGTCGTGGCCCGGCAGCTATCCGCAGTACCTCGAGAAGAAGGCTGACGCGCTCAACGCGGAGGCGGGGGAGTTGGCGCGCCTCGACAAGAAACTCGAGAAGGAGGAAGCCTGGCTGCGCCAGGGAGTGAAGGCGCGCCGGACCCGCAACGAGGGCCGGGTCAAGGATCTCATGGCGCTGCGGCGCGAGCGCGCCGAGTACCGCGCCCAGGCGGGAAACGTCCGGATGAACGTGGACGCCACCGAGACAACCGGCAAGCTCGTCTTCCACGCCGATCGCGTCAGCAAATCGCTCGGCGGCGAGACGGTCATCGGGAACTACTCCCAGCGCATCCTGCGGGGGGATCGCGTCGGGCTCATCGGCCCGAACGGGTCTGGCAAGACCACCGTCTTGCGGCTGCTGGTCGGGGAAACCGAGCCCGACTCGGGGGAAGTGCGCCGCGGCACACGCCTCCAGATCGCGTACTACGATCAGCAGCGCGAACAGCTCGATCCGGAGCGGACGGTCATCGACACCGTCAACGACGGCAACGACACGATCGTGGCCAACGGCGAGCCCCGCCATGTGATGGGGTACCTGGCGGACTTTCTGTTTCCGCGTGAGCGGGCGCAGTCACCAGTCAAGCTCCTGTCCGGCGGCGAGCGCAACCGCCTGATGCTCGCGCGGCTCTTCGCGCGTCCGGCGAACGTGCTCGTCCTCGACGAGCCCACCAACGACCTGGACATCGAAACGCTGGAACTGCTGGAGGAGCTGATCGGCGGGTTCGACGGAACCGTGCTGCTGGTCAGCCACGACCGCGTCTTTCTCGACAACATCGTGACGAGCACGCTCGCCTTCGACGGGCGGGGAGGCGTGACGGAGTACGTGGGGGGCTACGAAGACTTTCTACGACAAAGCCAGGCCCCGGGGATCGAGGATCGGGGATCGGGGACTCTGGATTCGGGATTCGAGGCTCGGGCCTCGGGATCAGCGGCGCCAAAATTGGCGCTCTCCACGCGGAAGGGGCCGGCCAGGAAGCTCTCGTTCAAGGAAAAGAAGGAACTGGAGTCACTCCCGGCGCACATCGCCGCGCTCGAGGCTGAACAGGCGCGTCTCCAGCGCGAATCAGCCTCCCCCGCGTTCTACAAGGAGAGCGCGGAGCATATCCGCGGCGTGCTGGGGCGGATCGACGCCCTCGGCATGGAGCTCGAAACCGTGCTCGCGCGGTGGGTCGATCTGGACGAACGCAGCCGCTAGTCCGCAAAATGGGGACACTCGCCTTTACAGGAAGTTGTTGAATCTGTCGCGACAAGGGCTCACTTTCAATGAGTTGCGGTAAAGGTGAGTGTCCCCATTTTGGTTATTCGAACGAGCGCGTGAACAGATCCTCGATCGCGCGCTTGCCGTTGTCGTGCACCCGGCGGGTGCCGGTGCCGGTGAAGTGCGGGTGAGAAATCGTGGGCGCGGTCGCGCCGAGCGCCTTCCACTCCCCGCCCGTCCATTCGAACCAGCTGTCCTTTTCCTGGTCGAAGACATAGAGCGGCTTGTTGCAGAGCTTCGCGAATTCGGCGCCCCAGCCGGTCCCACCGCGCACGGTCTGGTCGTCCTGGATGACCCCGAGCACGTAAATCTCCTGTCCGCTGTTGACCTGGTACCAGAGTGTCTGCAGCACTTTCCGGATGAGCGGGCTGTCCGTATAGCGCCGGTTCATCAGCCGCGACACGTACTCGAGGCTCACGTCCCCCGCCTGCAACTCCTCGTGGTTCAGCACGCGCACGCCGCGCCGGCGGGCCTCGACGTGCCCCTCGAATGTGAAGTTGACCTCCTCGATGCCGTGGCGCTCGGCACACGCGCCGAACTCCGCCTCCGCACCTGGGGCCCCGCCGCTGAAAAGAATGAAGTCGCTCTTGTTCATGATCATCTTGAGGAGGTGGAGCGCTTGGCGCTCGGTTTCTTGAGGGGGCGCGGCTTCACCGCCGCGGGTCGCGCACGGCGCGCCTTCGAGGCCGCCGCCTTGGCGTTTCCGCCGGCCTTCAAACGGGCGGCACGATCGATGATCGTCGCCAGCATCGCGCCAGCCTCGCCCCCCTTTGCCGGACGGTTCGACTCCCAGACGTCCGGACGTTCCGCCGCGAGAATGTCCTCGAAGTCCCCCTGGCTCTTCACGCTGAGCGGCGCGAACTCGGTGATGTCCACGTCGCCGGCCCAGTCATCCCGATGCTTGATCAGCAGCCAGCTCCGGCTGTCGCCCGCACTCGATTTCGAGCCCCACCGCCCCCCCGTGCGGACGAGGACCCATGAGCCTTTCAGCTTGAATCCGTCGAGCGAGAATTTCAGGTCACCCTTCTTCAGTGCGGCGGCCACGTCGGGGACCTCAGGTGTCCACGTGCCGCGGTCCCAGAGCATCACGATCCCCGCGCCGTAGCCTTCGGGGATCACCCCTTCGAAGGTGCCGTATTCGATCGGATGATCCTCGACGTGCATCGCCAGCCGCCGAGTCTTCGGGTCGAGCGAGGGCCCCTTGGGAACGGCCCACGAGAGCAGCACGCCCTCGTACTCGAGTCTGAAGTCGTAGTGCAGATGGCTGGCCAGGTGCTTCTGCACGCAGAAGAACAGCCCCTGATACGGCTTCGCCTGCTGTGCCCGCGCCGCCGCGACGTCGAGATCGCCGGAGGGTTCGGGCGTCGAGCGGAAGTTGCGCTTCTGTTTGTACTTCTCTAAGACCATGGGAATTACTACAAGCTATCAGCTGTCAGCGCCGGATCCCGAATCCCGAATCCCGAGCCCCCGCCTACGCCGCGAAGCGGCTACGGCGCGGCCTCGCCGTAGCTCGCACGATCCCCGGCGAGCGGAGGCGGGCGAGTCCGATCAGTGACGCATCATCCGTCTGACCGGCGGCACGAGCGCGAACATGATGCACCCGGCCACGATGGCGAAGGCGGCAACGGCACCAAAAAGGCTGGGCAGCGCCCACGACTCGTAGAAGGCGGAGACGCGACCGCCGATGTAATTTCCCGCGGAGCTCGCAAGGAACCAGACCCCCATCATCAGGCCGCCGATCCTCACTGGAGCCAGCTTCGTCATCGCGCTCAAACCCACGGGGCTCAAGCACAGCTCTCCAATCGTGTGGAGCAGATAGGTGACGGCCAGCCACATCGGGCTGACCTGGATGCCGCGTTCGGCGAGCCCCGCCGCCACGATGAGAATCGCGAATCCCGCACCGACGAACACGAGCCCGAGGCCGAACTTTGCGACGCTCGAGGGTTCCCTGCCCCTCGTGGCCAGACGCACCCACAGCCAGGCGAACAGCGGCGCCAGCGCGAAGATGAACAGCGAGTTGAGCGACTGATACCAGCTGCTCGGGAACTCGTAGCCGAGTACCACGTTGTGCGTATCGCGGTCGGCGAAGAGGTTCAGCGTCGAGCCAGCCTGTTCGAACACCGACCAGAAGAGCGCCGCGGCGAGGAACAGCACGCCAATCACATACAGCCGTTTGCGTTCGTCCGGTGTCCAGTCTCCGGCAAAGAAGAGCCACCCGAAGAAGCCGATGGTGAGCACCAGCAGAAACACGCCCGCCGCGTCGCTCAATTGCGTGACCGTGATTGGCAGGACGCCCGTATACGCGCCGCTTCCGAACGCGACCGTCAACGCCAGCGCGACGGTTCCCCACAGCGTCGCGTTGCGTTTCAGGCGCTCGGCGGCGTCGGGGGCCGCGGGCGCCGGGCGCATTCCCACGTCTCCGAGGTACCGCGCTCCCAGCGTGTACTGCACGAGGCCGAGGACCATGCCGGCCCCCGCCGCCGCGAAGCCGAGATGCCAGTCCACGCGCTGCCCCAGGTAGCCGCACACGAGCGGCGCCACGAACGCGCCGATGTTGATGCCCATGTAGAAGATCGAGAAGCCCGCATCGCGGCGGCCGTCGTCGGGCGCGTAGAGCTGTCCGACGATCACGCTGACGTTCCCCTTCAGCAGACCCGTGCCGATCACGATCAGGAAGAGCCCGAGATAGAACGTCGTAAGTGACGGGAAGGCCATGCTGAAGTGCCCGGCGGCGATCAGGATCCCTCCGTACAGCACCGCGCGGCGCTGTCCGATCAGCCGATCGGCGATCCAGCCGCCCGGCAGCGTGGTCATGTAGACCATCGATGTGTAGAGCCCGTAGATCGCCCCCCCCTTCGCCGTGTCGAAGCCGAGCCCCCCGGCCGCAAGGGGAGCCGTCATGTACAAAAGCAGGAGGGCTCGCATCCCGTAGTAGCTGAACCGCTCCCACATCTCCGTGAAGAACAGCGTGGACAACCCTCGGGGGTGACCGAAGAACGCGGTGTCGTAGGCAGACATGCCAGTGCCTGGTGCTGCACGCGGGTCGTCAGCGACCGTGGGAGAAGAGGGATCCGCCATTGGGGTTCAGCATAACGTAAGGGGAGACCCGGCAGATACAATAGGGGATGTGCACGTGCTGCTCATCTCCACCTACGACATGGGGCGCCAGCCGTTCGGGCTCGCGTCGCCCGCCGCCTGGCTGAAGGCAGCCGGTCTGGAGGTCGTCTGCGCGGATCTGGGCAAGGATCGCCTGGAGGAGCGCTCGGTCGCCGGGGCCGCGCTCGTCGCCTTTTTCCTGCCGATGCACACGGCCACCCGCCTCGCCATACCGGTGATCGACCGCGTTCGAGCCCTCAACCCCGGGGCTCGGCTCGCAGCCTATGGCTTGTACGCGCCCCTGAACGCGGCCCTGCTCCGGCAGCACGGCGTCGTGCACGTGCTGGGCGGCGAGTTCGAATCCGATCTCGTCGAGGTCGCGGCGGCGGCGGTGCGCGGGCAGGCGCCTCCCGAGCCGCTCGCCCCGGACCTGCGGGACGCGTCCCCAAGAGCGCCGGCGGTTCCGCGACTCGCGTTTCGTGTGCCCTTGCGGGACGGACTTCCTCCCCTGACTCGATATGCCACCCTGCAGACCGGCCTCGAACGGCGCACCGTTGGCTATACGGAAGCGAGCCGCGGCTGCAAACACCGGTGCCGGCATTGCCCCATCGTGCCGGTTTACGACGGCCGCTTTCGCGTGGTGCCGGTCGACGTGGTCCTCGGCGACATCCGCGCGCAGGTGGCCGCAGGCGCCCGGCACATCACCTTCGGCGACCCTGACTTCTTCAACGGCATCAGACACGCCGAGGCGGTTGTCGGCGCCCTCGCGCTCGAGTTCCCGGGCCTCAGTTACGACGTGACGATAAAGATCGAGCACCTCCTCGCACACGCCGATCACCTTCCCCTGCTGCGCGAGACCGGCTGTGCGTTCGTGACGAGTGCGGTCGAATCGGTTGACGACGTGGTGCTGGAGAGGCTGGAAAAGGGGCACACGCGCGCGGACTTCGAGCGTGTCGTGAGGCTCTTCCGGGACGCGCCGCTCCCGCTCGCCGCCACGTTCGTGCCGTTTACGCCGTGGACCACGGTCCACACGTATCTCGACCTGCTGCAGGCGATCGACGCGCTGGATCTGGTCGAGAACGTGGCCCCGATTCAGCTCGCGGTGCGGCTGCTCATCCCGCAGGGGTCCCGGATGCTGGAGGTGCCCGAAGTTCGTGCGGTGGCCGCTCAATTCGACCCGCGTTCGCTCACGTACCCCTGGACACATCCCGATCCCGCGGTCGACCGCCTGCACGCCGCCGTGACCACCATCGTCGCCGCCCATCTGACCGCTTCGCGGCGCGAGGCGTTTGCCGCTGTGTGGGAGGCGGCACATCGGGAGGCCGGCGTAGCCACGGCCATGCGCCAGGATGCTTCCCTGCTGCCGAGGGCCGCCATCCCATACCTGAATGAGCCCTGGTACTGTTGAGCGGAGCCCACTGCAGAGCAGTTGGCTCTGATCTGACCTCTTGCCACGCATCCTGATCCTCTCGACGACCACCGGCTACCAGCTGCGTTCGTTCGCAGAGTCGGCGGCGCGCGCCGGTATCGAGCTGATCCTCGCGACCGATCGTTGTCACCGGCTCGACGATCCCTGGCGCGACGCCGCGGTGGCGGTGCGTTTCCACGAGGAGCAGGCCTCGACTGCCGCGATAGTAGAAGCGGCGAGACATCGGCCCATAGACGGCGTGCTGCCGCTGGGCGATCGCCCCGTGCCGCTTGCCGCGCGCGTGGCGGGTGCGCTCGGGCTGCGAGGCAACCCGCCCCATGCCGCGCAGGCAAGTGCCAACAAGACGCTGGCCCGCTCGCGGTTTGCGTCGGCGGGACTGCCAGTTCCCTGGTTCGTCGAAGTCCCTCCCGGCGACGCGGAAGACCCGCGCATCCAGTACCCCTGCGTCGTCAAGCCGGTTGGACTGTCGGGAAGCCGCGGCGTGATTCGCGCCGACACCCCGGCGCAACTCGAGGCGGCCTTCGTGCAGGTTCGCGCACTGCTTGCCCGCAAGGATGTGCGCGCGGCTCGCACCGGCCTTGAAGACACGATCCTGATCGAGGGCTTCATCGAAGGGCGGGAGTTCGCGGTGGAGGGGGTCCTCACCGCCGGGTCGCTGCGCGCCTTTGCGATCTTCGACAAGCCGGATCCGCTCGATGGCCCGTATTTCGAAGAGACGATCTACGTGACGCCGTCCGCCTTGCCCCTCGCGCAGCAGGCCGCGATCCTGGAACAGGTGCAGCGGGCCGCCTCGGCCCTCGGGCTGACGAATGGTCCGCTTCACGCCGAGTGCCGGGTCGGATCGCAGGGCGTGTTCATGCTCGAGGTCGCGGCACGCCCGATTGGCGGGTTGTGTGCGAGGGTGCTGCAGTTTGACGCCTCCCCGTCGGTCGGGCGGGTTCCCCTCGAAGAGATTCTGCTGCGCCACGCGGCGGGCGGCGATATCAGCGGCTACAAACGGGAGTCACAGGCTGCCGCGGTGATGATGATTCCCATCCCCAAGCGCGGTATCCTCAAGCAAGTCGAAGGAATCGAACTGGCGTCGGCGGTGCCGGGGATCGAGGAAGTCCGGATCACCGCCAAAACGGATCAACTGCTCGAACGGTTGCCGGAGGCCGGCAGCTATCTGGGTTTCATCTTCGCGCGGGGCGCGGATCCGGGGGACCTTGTAAGCGCCCTCAAAGCTGCGCAGGCCAGGTTGCGCTTCCGCATCGAGACGGCGCTCACGATCGTCGGCGGCTAGGCGCGGTTAAACTTCTCTGACGCCGCTGTGGAATCAACGACTTACCGTAAAGGTGAGTGTCCCCGTTATTTGGCCTGCTGGGGAACGTAGCCGGGAGGGAGGGCGGCTTCCTCGCCGAAGAAGAATTCTTCCATCTGCTTCTTGACGAGCTCCTGCGCTTCTTTCTGCCAGGGCATCAGGCGGTACTCGTTGAGGATCATCTTCATCCTCTCCTCCCACAACTTCCACGCCTCGGCTGACACGTTTTCGTAGATGCGCTGACCCAGCTCGCCCGGCCATGGCGGCGCATCGAGCCCCGGCATGGACTTCTGAAACTTGTTGCAGAAGACCATGCGCCCGCCGTCGCCGGGGGGAGGGGAGGCGGGCTGCGGAGGGCTGCAGGGGCTCATAGGCGGATTCTATCAGGCCGTGACCGGGAGCGGTGAGCATCCGTAGCCTCATGTGTAGCAATCCCGTGTAGTGTTTTGCGCCGCCCATCGCAGGAGGCGGTGAGGCCCCCCGCGGAAATGCGATGAAACGTTACGGAAAGAGGCAGTTCAGGCCGGGCTCGGGGATTCCGAAGCCGGACCATGGTGGCACAGCCTTTGATAGAAGCGGGGCGGTGGGAGCCTGATGCCGTACAATTTCACGCAGCACGAAGACGACTACCCTCGTCCGCAGGAGGATCCAGACGAGGCCCCCGAAACCCCGACCGATGAACCGGCGCCGGTGCCGGTCCAGGATCCTCCGGCCGAACCAGGTCAGGTCCCCTACGTAGTGCGGCGTGCGTGACGAGTGACAAGCAAGACTGAGAGTTGAATCATGGATGATCCGAAGAATCGACTGACCGGGGAGCGTAAGGAACGGCGTGGGTTTGCTTCGATGACGCCGGAGAAGCAGCGCGAGATCGCAAGCAAAGGGGGACGCGCCGCCCACCAGAAAGGTACCGCGCACGAGTGGACGTCTGACGAAGCCCGGTCCGCCGGGCGCAAGGGCGGACAGATCAGC
>JALZOC010000372.1 GCA_030857365.1 Acidobacteriota bacterium | reverse complement strand
CCAGCGCCTCGTCGTATAACGCTGCTGCCGCCGCGAGGCTTCGCTCCAGGTGCGCCGCAACGCCGGCTTGATGCAGTTCCAGCGGATCCGGACCGACTGACACGGTGACGCCGGCCAATGACGCCAGCGTCAGGATCGACCAGTTGATGCGCATTCCCGGATCGTAACCAATCGGTATTGCGGCCGTGCGACGGAGGTTTTTCATTCCTGTCAATCCGTCTTCGCTGAGCCGTTACACGACCCGTCCATACTCGCCTGGCCTGCCGGGGGGAGGTTCTCTCACCCCCAATGGCGCGTTCCCAGCGCGCTGTAACAAATCGCCTGAACCAGAGGAGATGACATGTTGCTGCGCCTGCTCTCAGTCGTGTTGTGTGTGGTGGCACCGCTCCAGGAGCCAAGATCCGAAACCATGCTCGCTCATCGTGCACTGGCCGACGCGTCGACGGCGGCGGTCAGGGCCGACGCGCCGCTCGTCAGCTATCGCGCCGTTCGAAAACTGAACGCCGAGAACCCGCGTTACAAGCTGACCGGGTGGATGGAAGCCCGAACCGAATTTGACCAGACGACCGGGTTGCGGTTCGAGATCACTGGCGAAGGCGGATCCGGTCAGATTCGCAACAAGGTCCTCCGCAAGGTGCTCGAGGGAGAGCGCGACGCGATTGCGGACGGCGAAGGGACGCGCGCGGGCCTGACTGCAGAGAACTACTCCTTCGGCGCCGCTGAGGCGACCGGTCCGGGCCTGTTGCGCATTCGCCTCACGCCGCGCCGCAAGGACAGGTTGCTCGTCGACGGTCACATGATCGTTACGGCAGACGATCACGACCTGGTAAGGGTCGAAGGCCGGCTCGCCAAGAATCCGTCATTCTGGACACGTCACGTCCTGGTGGTGCGCACCGATTGACGGCATTCGCGTGCCGCTCTCCACCACCTCCACCGCCAGCGTGTTGATCGCCGGAGACTCGGCCTTCACGATGGAATACGAGTACCAGCAAATCAACGGCAACCCGGTCACAGTCAAGCCGCCCGCCCCGGCCGGGCACGGGAGTGAGACGCGGCCACAGTAGCAAGCATGATGCGCGCGGGGCGCGGAGAGTTTACGGGAACGTGTCCAGGCCGTAGCGCGGGCGTCATTGTGCGCGTCCATTCTGTTGCTGCCGGCCCCGGTCTCTCCGGCCCTTGCCCCACCTGTCCCCAGCGGGTGACCTCGTGACGCTGTGACCACAAGGAGGTCGTGTGAAGCTGGATACGCACGTGCACACGCACTACTCGGGATTCTCGACGATCAAGCCGCTCGACCGGATCATGCGCGAGTCCTACAACACGGTCGAGGGCATCTATAGAATCGCCAAGGCGCGCGGGATGGACCTCGTGGCCATCACCGACCACGACACGATCGAGGGAGCGCTCACCATCGCCGATCGCCCCGACGTGGTAATCGGCTGTGAGGTCACCGGTGTGTTCCCCAATGACGGCGCGCGGGTGCACCTGGGCGTGCTCGGCCTGACCGAGTGTCACCATCGTGAGATCCAGCGGCGTCGCGGCAATATCGCCGAACTGATGCCGTATCTCGCCCAAGAGGAGCTCTTCGTCAGCCTCAACCACGTCGCCTCGCGCGTCAACGGCGACATCACGGCCACTCACATCGCCGCGCTGATGCCGTGGCTGAGCGGGATCGAGGTCCGGAACGGCTCCCGATTACGGAGTCAGAACCGTACCGCAGCGGCGCTGGCGTCCGCCCATCACAAGACTCCAGTAGCGGGGAGCGACTCGCACACGTGCCGCGGCGTCGGTCGCACCTGGATCGAGGCGCCAGGGGCGCGCACCCGCGAGGAGTTCATGGATGCCCTCCACGCCGGTCGCGTGCGGCCCGGGGGTGGCGAGGGACATTACTTTACGATGGCGTCCGACATCTGCCGGATCGCGACACGGTTCTACGCCGAGCGGTTCTACCGAATCGTGCAGAAGCCGGGTGACTGGCGGCGTCACGCCTTCTTCCTCTGCGCGGCCCTCGGCATTCCGCTTGTGGCGGTACCGTTGACCGTCGCGTTCGGTCACTTCGTCCTCGAGGAGCGGTTCAATCGAGGCTTGCTGCTCGACCTGGTGGCGAACCGCAGCCTGCGAGTACCGGAGGTGGCGTGATGCGCGTCGCGATCATGACCGACAACGATTTCGAGAAGGTCAATGGCGTGACGACCACGCTTCGCGCGGTGCTGGCGCATCCAGTTGCCGACGTCGAGCCGCACATTTATACGTGTTCGTCGGCGCGGCAGGACGACTCTGGCTACACGGCGGTAGCCGCTCGAAGCGTGCCCATCCCGTTCTACCGCGAGATGGCCATGTACGCACCACCGTTGCGGGAAATCCGCAACCGCCTGCTCGCCGACCGCATCGAGCTGCTTCACCTGACGACGCCGGGCCCGATCGGGCTGCTGGCGCGCTATCTCGCCGAGGACATGAATCTGCCGATCGTCGGTAGTTATCACACCGAGCTTGGCGAGTACACGACCCGGCTCAGCGGCTCGCCGACGCTGGGTGCAGCGATGCAGGCGTATATGCGATGGGTGTATGGCCGGTGCACGCGAATCCTGGTGCCATCCAGCACCACCAGGAACCAACTCGAAGATCACGGATGGCGGAGCGAACGCCTCACCGTGTGGAGCCGCGGCGTCGACAGCACGCGGTTCCATCCGGGACGACGGTCGGCGCAGCGGCGCAGCGCGTGGGGCGTGAGCGACACACGGCCGGCTATCCTGTACGCGGGACGCCTGTCACGCGAGAAGGGACTCGCGCTCTTCGGCCCTGTCGTTCAGCTGTTGCGCGACTATCGGATGCCGCACCGCTTTGTCCTCTGCGGTGACGGCCCGATGCGCGACGAACTCAGAAGCCTCGTCCCCGACGCTGTTTTTACCGGGGCGGTTTCGCACGATGCGATCGGCGAGATCATGGCCTCCTGTGACGTTCTCCTCTTCCCCAGCGAGACCGATACGGCCGGCAACGTCGTACTTGAAGCGCAGGCGTCGGGGCTGCCGGTGTTGGTCGCGGACCGCGGCGGTCCCCAGGAGAACCTGCTCGATCGGATCACCGGCTCCGTGTGTGCGGCGGGCAGCGAGCGTGACTTCTGCCTTCGGCTCGCCGAACTGCTGGTCGACCGCCGCCGCCGGCAGACGATGAGCCTGGCCGCCCGCCGATACGCCGAATCACGCGGCTGGCGGGTGGCGCTCGAGCCCTTGTTCGACGCGTACCGGTCGGCCGCGGTCGCAGAACGCACTGCCGGAACGATCAGTAGTGCCGGACCGGCCCGCGAAGCTGCGCACGTATGATCGCCGACCTGGGTCGGGCCTGGAACTGGAAAGCGGCGGTGCTCAGCAGCATCTCCCGCGGTCTCTTGTTCTTCGCCACCAATGTTCCGGTGGGGCTGGATGCCGGCGTCCGGGCCATGCTCACCGAGCTGGCATTCCGTGCGGTGGCGTCCGGTCTGCTCGGTGCGCTGACTCAGAGGCTCCGCCTTGTCCAACCCACCTGGGCCGGCGCGACGATCGCGCTGCTGGTGCTTCCTGCGCTCGGACACAGCGCCGAATACATCGTCCACTCATTGGCAGGGACCCCGCGGCTCGCGACCAGCATCATCCTCTCCGTCACCTTCACGTCCGTCACGACGCTGTTCAACCTCTTTGCGATGCGACGTGGTGTTCTGATTGTCGGGCCAGGACAGCAGCCGCTGCGAACCGATCTCGCGATGCTCCCGCGCCTCCTCGCGGCGTTCGGGCACGAAGCGTGGCGCGCCGCCTGCGGCGTGCTTCGGTTGGTACGATCGTGTTGGGTTTTCAGGCGCCTGTACTCGTGACGTCCGTACACCTGACGAACGCCTTTCACGAGACGTCCGGCGGAATCCGCACGGCGTATTTGGCACTGCTGCAGCAGGCGGAACAGGAAGGGCGCCGCGTCGTGCTGGTCGTGCCCGGCGTGACCTCCGGTGTGGAACGAGTTGGCCGGTACGGGACCATCTACCGAGTGCGTGCGCCCAGGGCGCCGGCCTTCGATCGCCGTTACCGGGTCATCCTTCCGCACCGCTTCCTCCGGCCCGGCGTCGGCCCGTTGTGGAACATCCTCAGGGAGGAACGTCCCGAGATCGTGGAGGTCGCTGACAAGTACTCGCTCTGCTACCTCGCCGGCC
>JALZOC010000371.1 GCA_030857365.1 Acidobacteriota bacterium | reverse complement strand
GCTGTCTACGGTCGAACGGCGCCACATCACGCTCCAGAATGTCCCGTCGTCCGAATGGGATCGCATCGCCGGCGACGGGTTCAACCTGGTGTTCCTCATGGGGGTGTGGAGCCGGAGTGTCATCGGGCGCGAGCTCGCGCTCAGCGATCCGGCGCTCGTCCAGGAGTACGGCCGCATCCTGCCGGGCTGGTCCGCGGCCGACGTGGCGGGATCGGCGTACTGCATCCAGCGGTATGAGCCGGACGAGCGGATGGGCGGGTGGGCGGGGCTCGACACGGCGCGCCGCGAGCTGAACACCCGCGGGCTCCGCCTGATACTGGACCTCGTCCCCAATCACACGGGCTTCGATCACCCGTGGATCGCGCAGCACCCGCGGCGCTTCGTGCTCGGCACGGCGGAGGACGTTGACGCCGCCCCGGACGATTTCCGCACCATGACGAGCCGCGAGGGGCTGGTGCACGTGGCGTGCGGCCGCGATCCGCATTTCGCGCCGTGGCGCGACGTCGCGCAGCTGAATTATTTCAATCCCGAGACGCGCGAGGCGATGCGCGGCGTGCTGCGGGCTCTCGCCGCGCACTGTGACGGCGTGCGATGCGACATGGCCATGCTCGTGCTCAACGACGTGTTCGAGCGCACCTGGCGCCGGGTCCTGCATGGCGACTGGCCTCGCCTTCCGCACGAGTTCTGGCCCGCCGCAACGCGCGCTGTCCCGGAACTGTTGTACCTCGCTGAGGTGTACTGGGACCTCGAAGGCGTGCTGCTCGATCAGGGCTTCACCTACGCGTACGACAAGCGCCTCCTCGATGCACTGCATGCGCCCGACGCCGCGTCGAGAGTGCGGCACCTGCTCGCGGCCGACAATCCCGAAGGGGCGCGGCTGGCGAGGTTCATCGAAAACCATGACGAGCCGAGGAGCGCCGATATGTTCGCCGCGCGGCTGACGGCGGCCTCCGCGCTCGCGTCGACGCTGCCCGGCATGCGTTTTCTGTTCGACGGGCAGCAGGACGGACGGCGGATCCGGAGCCCCGTCCAGCTCGCGAGGTGGCCCCAGGAGCCAATCGATGCAGGCGTGAGGGCCATGTACGAGCGCATGCTCCGATTCGCGTCACAGGACCTCCTCCACGCCGGCGAGTGGCGGCTGCTGGAGGTGTGGCCTGCCGCCGACGGCACCGTTCCGGCAATCGTCGCGTACCGCTGGCGTACCCCCGCCGCCCTCGCCGTCGTCGTGGTGAATCTCGGGGGAGCTGCCGCGGAGGCGCATGTCGGGCTCGGCGCCGACCTGCCGGCCGGAATGGTGTTCGACTTCGCCGACGCGCTGACGGGCGCTTCGTACCGCTGGCCGCGGGAAGCGCTCGAACGCACCGGACTCTACGTGCGCCTTGAAGCAGGGGGCGCGCATCTGTTTTCCGTAGCCGTCAGCTCTGACTCAGAAAGCTGAAAACTGAGAGCTGACAGCTGAGAGCTACTGTTGACGGACGGCAGGCTGAAGCGGGACGATTGACAAGGGCATTCCGGGCTCCCGGGGGCTTTATGCGACGCGTAAACGGGCTTCATCACATCACCGCCATTGCCGGACCCGCACAGGAGAACCTGGACTTCTATGCCGGCGTGCTCGGCATGCGCCTCGTGAAGAAGAGCGTCAACCAGGACGATCCCGGCACGTATCACCTGTTCTATGCCGACGCGGAAGGCCGGCCGGGCACCGACCTCACATTCTTTCCCTGGGCGCACCTCGCGCCGCCGCGTCCGGGTCACGGGCTCGCCGTCGAAGTGTCACTCGAGGTGCCGGCGGGAACTCTCGAGTACTGGGGAGCACGCCTCGAGAAGTACGGCGCACCGCTCGACGCCGTCGAAACGCGTTTCGGCGCGCGGGTGCTCCCTGCGACCGACCCGCATGGACTGCGAGTCTCATTGATTGAAGGGGCTGCGGGGTCCAACCGCCCGTTCACACCCTGGGACGGCAGTCCGGTTCGCGCCGAGCGCCAGGTCAAAGGCCTGCACAGCGCGCGGCTGTGGGAACGCGACGAGCAGAGAACCGCGGCCTTTCTCACGACCGTCCTTGGCTTCGCGCGGCTCGCCACCGAGAACGGCTGGACACGGTACGGGTTTCCTGACGTTCCGGGCGCCGTCGACATCCGCGAGATGCGGGAGGCCCGCCAGGGCGCCTGGGGTGCCGGCAGCGTCCACCATCTTGCCTGGAGGGTGGACGACGAAGAGCATCAGATGGCGGTGCGCTCGCAGGTGGAATTCGCCCGCGTCGGGGCGACACCCGTGATCGATCGCTTCTGGTTCAAGTCGGTGTACTTCAAGGAACCCGGCGGCGTGCTCTTCGAACTGGCAACGGACGGTCCCGGGTTCGCTACTGACGAGGATCCGGCGCACCTGGGCGAAACGCTCGTCCTTCCGCCGTGGCTCGAGCCGTCCAGAGCACGCATCGAGGCCGTGCTGCCGCGGCTCGAGAGCCCGCGAGTCACGGACGGCCCCGTTCGCCGGAGCTGAAGCTCCGGCCTGCGTACTGGGGCTAGGCGTAGGGGGCCGTGAAGGCCAGGCACTCGCCCTGCTGGAGCAGCGCTTCGACTTCGCTGAGGCAGGGCGCCCCGGCCATCGCCCCGAGGCGGGTGACGCTCACCGCCGCGGCGGCATTCGAAAACCGGAGCACCTCTTCGGTCGGCCAGCCGGCGAGCGTGCCAAAGACGAATCCCGCGCGGAACACGTCGCCCGATCCGGTCGTGTCCACGGCGTTGACCGCAAACGCGGGGGAATGGATGATCCGGTCCCCGTCGAGCGCCATGGCGCCGTTGGTGCCCAGGGTGACACACAGCAGACCCGCGTGGACCTTCCGGAGCTTTCGGAGCGCACGCTCCGGGTCGCGTTCTCCCGTGAGGAGCGGCGGCAGATGCTCCGCGAAGATTGGCACCGTCACACTCTGGACGAGTTCCGGGGTGCGCTCCGTCATCCGGTCGAGGTCGCTCGTCACCGTCACGCCATTCTTCGCGGCGATCCGCGCCACGCGAATGGAGGCCTCCTCGTCCACGTCGTCCACGTGCAGCACCCGCCCCTGCAGGACCGCGGGGTCGATCGGCGCATCGCCGAGCAGCAGCCTCGGGTCCCGATGCCAGAGGACGGTCCGTTCGCCCGTCGACTGATCCACCAGGACGACGGCGAACTGGTTATCGGCTTCGCGGATCATCACGTCGGAGAGATCGACCTTCCGCCGCGCGAGATCCTCCAGGACGCGGCGGCCGTTCGCGTCGTTGCCCACCGGTCCGAGGAAGCGCGTCGTGAGCCCGAGTGCCGAACAGGTCGCAAGCATGGTGGCGACCTGGCCCCCGCAGGACACGAAATGCGCATTGATCCGCAGTTTCGTCTCAGCGGCGGCCCCGCCCGGTGCGCAGGGCAGCAGGTTGACATAATCGACCGAGCTGGCGCCGACCCCGACGACGTCCACTAGGCCGGACCGCCGGAGCCCCTGGCTGCGCAGGGCGGAAGGAGCTGAGTCTGGCTGGGTCCCATCGAGCGCCATTATATATGCCTGAATATATGTACGAGGTGCGCGGCAGGAGCCGATGCGCGCAAACGCGCCGGAGAATGCATGATAGTGTGGTCTTTTGAGGCACCGCGGCTTATCGTAATGATTCGCCTTCAGGCCTCCGTCTGAATCCCCGGCAGTGCGGGTCGTGCGACCCGCTCTAGAGGAGACACCTTCGTGCGCGTCCACCTCATCAATCCCAGTCACCTCGCCTTCGGCGTCGGTGTCATCACGCCGCGCTGGCTGTACGTGCTGGCGGCGGCCACCCCTCGCAACTTCGGCGATCCCGTCATCACGGATGAGACGCTGGAGGAGCTCGATCCTGAGAGCATCGAGCGGGGCGACATCGTCGGAATCGGCATCCATACCGGCAATGCGCTACGCGGCTACGAGGTCGGGCGGATCGCGCGGGAGCGCGGTGCGTGGGTCGTGTTCGGCGGCATCCACGCGACGTTGTACCCCGAAGAGCCGCACACGCTCGGCGGCGCGCACGCCGTCGTCAAGGGGGATGGGGACGTCGCATGGGGCGCGGCGGTGAACGACTGCGCGGTCGGGGCGCCAAAGCCCGTGTACGAAGGGGGCAAGGTCGACGCGGATTCGTTCGTGCCGGCGCGGTGGGATCTCATCCCGCCGAACAAGTACATGTGGGCGTCGGTGC
>JALZOC010000370.1 GCA_030857365.1 Acidobacteriota bacterium | reverse complement strand
AGCATATACGGGGTGACCGACACGCCAGTCTGCCCGGTCTGCCCGGGCTGCGCCGCACCCCGCGTCGCGTTCAGCGTGATGCGCGGACTGCCGTCGAACAGCAGACGTGCCACGACGTCGCCCCCAATCCCAAGCTGTTCGCGATCCCAGAGGATCCGCAGCGATGGCGTCCGGTTCGACAGACCCTCCGGCTGAGCCACGGTGGTGGTGATGCCGGGAACCGCGGACACTCGCTTTGCGATGTGCTCGAGCCAGCCCGTCCAGCGCCTCCACTCCGCGTCGTGGTCGCGCTTGACCCACATCTCGACGGCCATCAGCATTCCGATGGCGTCCTCCTTCCCGACCTTGAGCGACCGCATCACGCCGTGGTGCGGCGCGCTGTGCACCCAGGCGGCGCGCACGAGATCCTTGCGCCCGAGCAGCAGTCCGGCCGTCTGGGGCCCTCGAAGGCATTTGCCGCCGCTGTAGGCGACGAGCGTCGCGCCGTTCTGCAGGTGCACGTTGGGGATCGTGAGGATCTCGGCCGCGGCATCGACGAGGATCGGGACGCCCTTCGCCTGCGCGAGCGCCGCAATCGCCTTCACGCTGAGAGGGCTGTTATCGGCGTTCGGGCCCGCCAGGATGTAGATCATGGCCACCCGCGGTCCAAGCGCCGCCTCGAACTCGGCCATCGTCGTCACTTCGACGATCCGCACGCCGAGGGAGCGGAGTGCCGCGTCGTAGACGTTTCGTGAGTGAGCGGGGACGATCGCTTCATCCTTCGGGAAGCCGCTCAGGTCCGGCAGCCGGATGTGCAGATCGGGATTGCCCCCCGCAACGCAGGCCGCGGTCGCGAGCGTAAGCCCGGCCGAGCAGCCGTTCGAGACGAGTCCCCACTCCGCACCAGTGAGCGCCGCCAGCCTCGCGCCGACCGCGTCGGTCAGTTCGTCGAGGTGCACGTACTTCTGTGCCGCCGCGTCCATCGCGGCGCGGACCTCCGGCAGCATCGTGGATCCGCTGATGATGGTGAAGGTGCCGCGCGCGTTGATCAGCGGCCGCACGCCGATTGACTGGTAGATCTCGGCGCCGGCGCGCAGCGCCGCCGACCCGGCCGCCGCCGTAGGCGTGACGCCCTGTGTGCCGCCCCGCAGTACCGCGGGAAACGCCAGCGCCCCGCCCAGGGCGCCGCCCCGGCGCATCAACTCGCGGCGGGAAATAGTGGAATCGCTCATGCGGGACTCCTGGAACCAGCTTTTCGTCAGGTAGCTCGGAACTCTAGCTTCGGGGCGTCAGGAGGTCCTTCTGAACTCCTGATCTTCTGTTCGATCATGTTCGAACGAGGGGAGCCGTCGAGCTCAACGGTCTGCGAAGACCAGCTCGCCGAACTTCTGGTATTCGTGGAAGCTCTCGCCGACCCGCGCCCAGTCCCACTGGGTCGTCTTCCCGTCGTCGTAATCGACCCGATAGAAGTTGGCGCGCCAGCGCGTGCCGGCTTTGGGCGGCACGTTCTGCAGCGGGTTCAGCAGCGCATAAGGTATGAAGAACTCCGCCCGCCAGCCCTCGATTGAGCCCCTGGACACCTTCGGTCCGCCCATGGTGCTCGTCGCCTTCCGCGTGGCACGATCCCCCTCGTAGCGCCACGGGCGCCAGCCCAGGAATTTTCCGCCGAAGTTCGGAATGAGAATCGGAAGCTCGTGATTGAGCGGCGAGATCTCGTATTCGAAGTAGACCGGATGCCGTTCGTCGGTCCAGAGGAACACCTCGAAGACGTCCTCCTTCCACAGATCGAGGAAATCCTCCGTCATCGTCGCGGTCAGGCGGCGATCGGTGCCCTCCATCAGGAAATAGAGGCCCGTCGTCGAATAGAGCATCTTGAACCGCGAGTCGTAGGGATGCCCGCCGGCCTGGCGGCGGTGAAGCGCCGTCCATGCCGCCTTGCCCCATGCAGCGTTCTCGCCCGTCCCCGTGATCTGGAAATCATCGGTCGGTGTCACGAGCAGCCGGGGCCGCTCGGCCGTCTGTGCCTGCGGGGCTTCGTCAGTGGCGCTCGCCGGCACGGTCAGGAATCCCGACATCAACGCGAGAGAGAGGACAACGCGACAGAGCATCGGATACTTCTCCTGACGAAATCCTCCGGCGTACGCGCGGGATTTCCCCGCGCGTCCCGGTCATCGGTGTGCAATACAGTCAATCTCGACGAGTGTTCCATCAGGGATGGCCGTCACGGCCACCGTCGTCCGCACGGGCGGATCGCCGCCGAACCGGCCGATGTATGCCTTGTTCATCCCGGCGAAGTTGTTGATGTCGGTGAGGTAGACGTTGACCTTCAGCACCTTGTCCATCGAGGACCCGGCGAGCTTCAACGACTCTTCGATCTGGTCCAGGACGTTCTTCGTCTGGTCCGTGATGTCGCCTTTGAAGTTCGTGCCCGGCCCTTTGCCGGACACGAACACCAGGTTTCCGAACGACAGCTCCGGGCTGTAGAGCGGCCGCCCCTCGACGGTTTTCGAGGTCGGGGTGAGCTTGCGGTAGACCTCCTTGCGCGGCCCCTGCGGAGTCGACCCCTGCTGCGCCGCGACGCTCACGGCGAGCGCGAGCGCCGAAGCTGCGACCACCAGGACTGTTCGATTCGGCATCCGTACTCCTCTGGGAGACCTCATGCTAGAAGAGGAGCTTTCCGCCGAGCTGCATCTGGCGCATGCTCCCGGCCGACGTGATCATGCCAAATCCCGGCGACAGAAACGACCCGTTGGGGTTGCCGTAATTGACCGTGTTGAAGACATTGAAGATCTCCGCCCGGAACTGGAACCGCATGCTGCCTCCGAGCGGGACGTTCTTCATCAGTGACAGGTCCGTGCTGGCGAACTTCGGTCCTCTGAGCAGGTTGCGCGACGCATTGCCGAACGTGAACTGTGCGGGCAGCGCAAACGCCGAGGCGTCGTAGCAGTTGATCAACTGGAGGCGTGCCACCGGGGTTGCACCCCCGGAGTTCGGCTGGCAACTGAGCTGGGGAACGGACCCGATCAGATCCGGGCGCTGCACCCCGCCGCGCCCGTTGTTCGCGCGGTCCTGCGCGAACGTGATGTTCACCGGCGAGCCACTCTGCACCGTCGTCACCCCGCCGATCTGCCACCCAGCCACGAGGTACTTCAGAATCGGCCGGGACGAATTCTTCAGAAACGGGACATCGTAGATGTAGCTCGCGACGAAGCGGTGCGGGATGTCCCAGTTCGCCGGGCCGTAGTCCCGCCAGATGTCGTAGTCGTCCATGGTGGCGCCGCCGCCATTGGAGTGGGTGGCCATGTCGCGCGTGCGCGACCAGGTGTAGTGCGCGTCCCCCTGCAGACCGAAACCCATGCGCTTCCGGAGGATGATGCTCACCGCGTCGTAGTCCGCCTCGAGATCGTTCGAGATGATGCGCCGAACGCGGTAGGTCTGGCTGGGGCGGCGCGAATCGACAGTCCCGGCACCCGGCCGCGGCGTATTGTTGAAGAAGCTGCGATCGAGGTGGCTGGTGTGGGACCCGACGTACTGCAGGTCGAGCGCGGTGCCCCGACCGAGCTCCCGCTGGACGTCGAAGCTCCACTGGTCCTTCCTCGCATTGGGCAGCTCGCGCGTGGGGGAGATGATGTTGGGCCGCCCCGCCGCGCCCACAACCCCCGACGGGCTCGCGAACGACAGTGTCGGGTTCGCCGGGTCGGACGTGAAGGTCGTCACGGCAGCCAGCGGCGGATTGTTGGTCAGGAACGTAAACGTGTTCATCTGGTTCGGGTTGTAATAAATGCCGAACCCCGCACGCACGACTGTCTTCTCGCCGAGGCGGTAGGTGGCCCCGAGACGGGGCGCGATGTCCTTGTTGTTCGCCTCCGTGAACTGGAATCCCTTCGACGGCAGCGTCGACGGAATGATCGTCTCGAAGTCCTCGGCCAGCATCGTCGCGAGGCCTTCGTACGTCTGGACGGGCGTGTTCATTTCATACCTCAGTCCAACACTCAGCGTCAGGTTTCGTGACGCCTGCCAGACATCGTTGACGAAGAACCCGTTCCGCCAGCCGCCGACATGCCCCTGGATCTGATCCGTTGGCGGGATCACCGTCCGCGGCAGGCCCAGCATGAAATCCGCCACTGAGTGGCCCGTGATATCGCCCGTGAACGAAAACAGGCCGCGAGGGTCGTTCGCGGCCCGGCGTCCGGTTGCGAGCCGCCGCAGGTCG
>JALZOC010000030.1 GCA_030857365.1 Acidobacteriota bacterium | reverse complement strand
TAAAGAATCGGCCGTCCGGACTCGATCGCGACAGCAATTGTCGTCAACACCATGAACGGGAAGGACAGCAGTGCCAGGACGATTGAAAAAATCAGGTCAATGCTGCGCTTCATCAGCCGGACCAGTCGCGACACCCGGAACCCGTCCGAGAAAATCAGCCAGCTGGGCCTGAGGTCGTCAATCAGGATCTTGCCCGTCACACGCTCGTACGTGGTGGTCGCGTCTTCGACGCGGATGCCCGCCATCTTCGCCCGAAGCAGCTCTTCGACCGGCAGCTTGCCGCGGCGGTCGGCGAGCCCCACGATGATCCGATCGATCTGGTGCTTGGCGATCAGCATCCCGATGTCCGCGGGAGTTCCCACAATCCCGGGATTGACGATCCGCTCTCCCACCCGCGACGCGTCGTCATCGATGAATCCAATGACGCGGTAGGGGAATTCGCGCTGCGCCAGGATCTGCCGCACGACCTTGCGCGCCGTCTCGCCCGTTCCCACGACCAGAATTCGTTCCTGCATCCGAAGCGACCCGGTCAGGTGGGTGAAGAGGAGCCGCCAGCCGAGGATTGCGACGACGAATACGAAGAGCGCCGAGACGAAGATGCCGTCGCCGATCATCAGGGAGGGCACCATCGCGTAGAGGCCGGCCAGCACGATTGAGGCGGCCCCGACCGCCTGGAGCAGGCGTACGACCAGCTCGCGCCTCGAGTGCATGAGGGTGAGATCGTAGAAGTCGTTGTAGTACAGGCACAGCTGGCACACCACCGTGACCAAACCGATCTTCCAGAAGTTCTCGACGAGGTCCGGCGTGCCCTGCACGATGGCGGCAAGCGCCACCGATCCGAAGATCAGCAGCATTTCCCCCCCGAACACCGTGAGGCTCCGCGTCGATACGTATCGGTTGAACAGTTGCATGGTCCGATTCCAGAAGAGTAAGGGCCGAGGGGGGGATCAGCCCCCGACGTACCCGTAGTCGTGGTATGTCGCCGTATCCGCGATGTTGCCCCCCGACTCGTTGAGGACGAGCCCCAGTACTTTCGACATGTCCAGGCCGGCGAGCGCACGTTCGATGGCCGGCTTCGGCGTCACGCCGGCGCGAACGATCATCAGCAGCCCGTCAGCCATCGGCGCAAGGATGTGCAGGTCTGCCAGTGGTGCGACCGGGGGCATGTCGATGAGGATGCGATCGAACCTGGTGCGCAGCGTGTCGAGCACGCGGCGCATCGCGGCGGAGCCGAGGAGCTCGGCGGGATGGCTTGGGGTCGCCCCTGCCGGGAGCAGCGTAAGGTGATGATTCTCGACGTTCACGAGCGCCTGATTCAGCTCCACGCCGCCCATGAGCACATCGGTCAGGCCGGGCCCCTCCGGAATCCCGAAGAGGCGGTGGACAGAGGGGCGCCGGAAATCGCAGTCGATGAGCAGCACGCGCTGCTGAAATTCCTCCGCCATCGTGACGGCGAGGTTCGCGGCCGTCAGGCTCTTGCCGTCTCCCTTGTTCGGGCTTGTGACGACAATGGCGCGGACGGCGCGGCCGTTTTCTGCTCGCTTGATGCGCGTCCGCAGGGAGCGGTACTGCTCCGCCGCAAGCGACTGCGGCGCGAGCGCCGCCACCAGGTGCGGGTCCAGGACCGACGAGGTGATGGTCTGTTCGGCCTCGATGGCGCTCGCCGAAAGGCTGGGGGTCCAGGTCCTCGGAGCGGGCGCGGAGGGCTCGTACAGTGGCTGATGCGGTCGGGCGACGATCGCCGCCGGGGTGACCAGCCCTTCGTCGGACAGGCCCCGGGTGCGCCGTGTATTGCCGTCGCGCTCGGCCTTGCTCAGGATGTCTTGGATGCGGCTCATGGAATCCTCTGGTGTTGTGCTGAAGCCTACGCGCCGTGAATCTTCGGAATCTCGCCGAGCACCGGGATGTCGAACTCGCTCTGGAGCGCGCGCGCATCGTGTACCGAGCGGTCCAGGAACTCCCGGCCAACCGTCAAGGCGGCGCCAATCATGAATCCCATGGCGAGGCTGGCCAGCAGCAGCTTGAGCCCCTGACCCGGTGCCGTATCCTGGCCGGCACTTGCGGGGTACATCACGCTGAACCGTTCCCCCCCCTGCTTGCGGGCGAGGTCCTCGGCACTCCTCGAACGGTCGTAGCTCGTCTTCACCTCGGCATAGCGGACGCGCTCGAGTTCGACCTCACGAGACACCGACATCAGATCCTGTTCGACCATCGGGGCGGCCTCGACGCGGCTCTGGTACTGACCGATCTGCGCGGTCGCCTGGGCGGACTGTGCACGCAGTGCGTTGATCCGCAGTCTGACGGCGTCCCGGTCAGCGATGCGCTGTCGGTACACCGGGTCGGCCATGAGGAGGTCCTCCCGAGCGCCCCCGGCCGGCTGTTTCATCGCCGTCAGCTCTGAGTCTGCCTGCGCGATCTCGGCCTTAATCCGTTCGATTTCGGGATGCTTGTCCGTATACCCGAGCGCGCGGGCCTGTGAGAGCTCCTGCTGAAGCGTCGCCTTACGGGATTGCGCGCCGTGCACCGCGGCTGCGGCAGACGAGGTCAGCGGGGCCGACCCGGTCCCGCGCCGCATTTCATCGAGCTGCGATTCGACCAGGCTCAGCCGGTCCTGTTCGCTCCGGAGCTGCATGGAGTAGGAATCGAGCGAGCGCCGAAGCCCGTCGACCATCGAGATATTCGCGTTGACCTGTGCCGGGAGGCGTCCCATGTTCGCCTCTTTCTTCAGCCGCAGCTGCGCTTCGAGCCCGTTGAGGCGCTCGAGACTCGCCTGAAGCTGCTGCCCCAGCACCTCCGACGTGTTCTCCGCGCGGCTGGTCCGCGTTTTCGAGTTCTCCTCCACGAACACGTACGCAAGGCGGTTCGTGATCCGCTGCGCACGCTCCGGCTCCGCGTCCACGTAGCCCAGACCGAAGCTGTCCGCGCCGTTTTTATTCTCCATGCGCCCGATCGGCCGGTCGGGATTCACCACGATCCGGCTGCGCAGCCAGCTGGCGACATCCTCGACAGGCCTGCCCGAGTCGAGCTGCTCTTCTCGTACGACCCGTTCCAGGACCTGCCGGCTGAGAAGCTGCTGCGAGATGGCGCGCTGCCGCTCCTCCTTGTCGAGGGCGCTGAGGCCGCGGAGCAGCTCCGGGGAAAGCGTCGGCGCAATTACGCCGATCTTCGCTTCGGAGACGTACTCCTTCGGCCATAACGCCGCGAGCAGGATGCCCGCGACGAGGCTGAGCGCGACCGGTACGATCAGCCACCACTTGCGCCGACGTACGACGGACAGATAGTCGAGGGGGTGGAAAGCACGTTCTTCCATTACTGAATCCTCATGGGCTGTGCGATGACGACCTGCGCGCCGACCCGCTGGCGATTGATCTTGCCGCCCGCGACCCGCGTGTCCTGCCGGGTGAGCGCGTACACGACCTCCAGGCGGACATGCCGCGCGGCGGAGTAGCCAACCGTCGAACGAAGCGCGGTGGTATAGAGAAACAGGCCATCAAGCAGAAACGGGTCGCTTCTACGCCAGGACGCCGACCCCTGGACGTACAGCCGATGCTGATCGATCGGCATGTGCACGAAGCCGCGAAGCTGCTGGCTTCGGCTCGAACCGCCGAAGCCAAATGAGGGCACAAAGGCACGTTCGAACGACGCGCCGAATCTGGCGTACTCGGTATCCCGGGTGACGTCGGCGCGCAGGTACGGGCCGCGCCTGCTCTCTTGCAGCGTTCGGTCTATTAGAAAGGACACTCCCGTTGCGAACCCCGCCGTGGTTCGCTCGCTCAGACCGACGCGTACGGTCCCTCCCACGTCGCGAAATGTGACCTGGCGGGCACCCTCCGCGAATTCCGCGAACCGCATGGCATACTCACCGCCCGCTGACAATCGCTCGCGGAGGCGTCGCGTGAGATCAGCCCTGCCACCCGCGACCCACCCGCCGGTGAGGAGGGCTTCGGTTTGAAAAAAGCTCACCCACGTGTGATCGAGGACGACGGACAAGTTCGTGTACTTCGTCAAACGCGTGTCGACGCTCGCCGAGGCCGTATTGCGACGTGACCCGGTGCGGGAAAACGGCACGCCGTTGAGCTCGAGCTCGTCGGTCGTAGGCGCCTGCGCGTAGGTGTTGCCGAGGGAAAACGTCAGACGCTTCGTCGCCAGCCGCCGAACGGAGGCGTACGCACGTTGGTCGAACCCGTTCAATTGACTGAAATCCACGTAGCGCCGTACGTAACCCGCATAACCGGTCGTGAACTGAGTTCTCGGGGATACGAACGCGAGCTGCCCGGAGGGTTGCACCACCAGGACCTGGTCTGACGAGGCTCGGCCCGTTCCTGCCGGGTCATTGGCGAGGCTGATGTTGGAGTCGTAAATCGCGCCAAAGCTCACGGCGGGCGTGACGCTCCAGCCGGGGGTGCGATCACTCCCAGTTCCGGCCTCCTGGGCCTGGGCAGCCTCGGGGGCCAACAGCAGGGCCATCGCGGCTACCGTAAAAATCACCACATCTTTGGTCATGACGATCTCTTCCGTCCTCCGTGCCCTACGGCACGATCAGGGTGTCGCCCGGCTGCACGTACACCTCAGGACCCTGCCCCTGGGCCGCGTCCTTGTAGTTGAAGCGGAGGTTCTCTTGCGTGCCGCCCTTACCCTTCCGCAGAATCCGGATCTTCGTCGTCTTCGCGAAGTCCTTGAACCCACCGGCCATCGCGAGGGCCTGTACGGCCGAGACCTGCCCCTTGATGGGGAACGTGCCGGGAGAGTTGACCTCGCCCATCACGTAGAAAACGGGAGGGACCGTCTCGACGACGATGACCGTCACCACGGGATTGGTGTTGTACTCCTTCAAAGACGTCACAAGCGCGTCTCGCAGCTCTGTCGAAGTCCGGCCTTCGGCCGGCACATCCCCGATGAGTGGCAGCGTGATCTTCCCGTCCGGCCTCACCTGCAGCGACTGCGACAGTTGTGCGTCCCGGTAGACCTCGACGCGCAGCTTGTCGCCCGGCACGA
The DNA here is from genome assembly GCA_030857365.1 of Acidobacteriota bacterium. GTDB lineage: Bacteria > Acidobacteriota > Vicinamibacteria > Vicinamibacterales > 2-12-FULL-66-21 > JALZOC01. The sequence continues at coordinate 6,567 of JALZOC010000030.1, read as the reverse complement.
GCCGGTAATCCGGGGGCGTGTTGGCCGAGCGGGCCCCGGCGGGGTAGGACGGCGGAGGCGTCGACGATGGTGCGACGGTCGAACCCGACGTCGCCGGGGGACGAGGCGCCTCGGCGGAGGGCTGAGCGGCGGGAGCCTGAGCGGCACCGGTAAAAGCCGGCGTGGGCCGCACTCCCGCCGGCTGGGTGGTCGCCGGGAGCCGTCGTGCCTGGGCGGAAGCGCCGCCGGCCATGCTCAGCAGAATCGCGATAGAGAGCGGGGCAATGGTCGTGATCTTCATGCAACTCACCTTCGGTTAACCGTTCGAAGCGTTGCCGCGGGTTTCGCGGCGAGGATGAACCGGCCGGGCTTCGGCGGCGCGGCGGAGCGACTCCACATCCGCGCCGTGCGTGGGACAGCAGGCGGCGCCCACCTCAATGGCAAGCGGCTGCGGGAACTCGTAATGATCGAGGCGGGACATCAGCCGTTCGATGACGCCCATCGAGTTGGACATGTCCGCGTCGAGCAGCACGATGGAGAGGCGGCCTTTGGCCGTGTGGGCGAGAAGATCCGTCTCGCGGACGTCGCGGCTGATGAGCCGGGCGATTTCGCGAACGGCCTGATCCCGTTCGCCGTTTCCGCCCTCGGGGATGTCGCGAACGGTCGGCTGGATGTGAACGAGCGTCAGGAAGTTCTGGGACCGCACGGCGCGCTTCAGCTCGTTGTGCAGTACGAAGTCGAAGGCTTCGGAGGTCAGCACGCGGAAATCCTCGTCAAGGAAGGAATCGGCAGTCACGATGCTTTGTCGAGCTCCGCTTCCTTGATTTTGTAGAGCAGCGCCTTGTAGCTGACGCCAAGGATCTCGGCGGCCTCGCGCCGGTTCCAGCGCGTCTGCTGCAGCGTGCGGTAAATCAGCTCGCGCTCCGCTTCACGCGCCGCGTGGCGCGCGATGTCCTTCAGCGAACCGGTCAGCGCGACGGGAACTGCCATCTCATCAGCGCCCGGGAGCGCAGGAGCGGGAGCAGGAGCGGCAAGCATCTCGCGCTCCGCCCGCGACTGCAGGGCGGGGATGAGCCCTGGCACGGGGGTGCGCCCCGCGATGGCGTCCGCCAACTCGCGGCGGATCGATTCATCGGAGCCCAGAACGACCGCTCGCTTCAGCAGGTTCTCGAGTTCGCGCACGTTGCCGGGCCACTCGTACACGCCGAACAGCCGAATCGTCTCAGCTCCGAGCGCGATCGGGGGCTTGTTGTAGTGCCCGGCGTACTGACGGAGAAAGCGCTCCGTCAGGACTGGAATTTCGTCGCGTCGCTGCCGCAGGGGAGGGAGCGTGATGCAGACCACGTTGAGGCGAAAAAAGAGATCCTCCCGGAACTGGCAATCGGCGACCGCGCGTTCGAGGTCGCGGTTGGTCGCGGCCACGATGCGGACGTCGACGTGCACGTCTTCACGACCGCCGAGCCTGGCGAACTCTCCGTCCTGGAGGACCTGCAGCAGCTTGGATTGCAGCGGCGGATGCATCTCGCTGATCTCGTCGAGAAACATCGTGCCTTCGTGCGCGAACTCGAACTTCCCGGGCTTCTGCTGAATCGCGCCGGTGAAGGCGCCGCGCTCGAAGCCGAACAGCTCGGATTCGAGCAGCTCCGAGGGCAGGGCAGCACAGTTCACCTTCACGAACGTGCGGTGCTTTCGCGGAGAGCTCGCATGAATCGCGCGCGCGACCAGTTCTTTCCCTGTGCCGCTCTCTCCCCGAATCAACACGGTGACGTCCGTGTCTGCCACACGGTCGATGAGGTCATGGACCTCGCGCATCTTGTCGCTGGTGCCCAGCAGTTCCCCGACGACGCGCGTCTGTCGCCCGGGGCGCCGCTCCGCCATGGGAGCTGCGGCAGGACCGTTACGCGGGAGCAGTTCGCGGTCGTTCATCGAGTGACGCTCCGGAATGACGGACCGGTGGAGGCGGAAGAGTTCACGCAGCAGGGTTCAGCAAGCCGAATGCCACGAGAGAAGATGTTTCCCGTTCTTCGGAATTCCCTCAGCCCCAGGCGGGTGAATGGTCGTGGTGGGATCTGAAGCCGAACTCGAATGTGGAATGCGAATGCTCAGGTTAGGTAGGCGGCAGGGTCGAGGGGGAGAACGAGAGGGTGGAGGAAAGGTCCTCCATCCCTTCCAGTGGGCTCAAACGCGGCTGATGCCGCACTCTTTGATTTTGTTGAGGAGCGTCTTATAGCTCACGCCGAGAATCTGTGCGGCCTTGCGGCGATTCCAGTGCACCTGGCCAAGCGTCTGCTCAATCGCCGCACGCTCCGCCTTCATGGATGCGGCCTTCGCGACCGATGCGAGGGATCCATTGCCCTCCTCCACCGGCTCCGGTTCGTCGGGTCCAGGCGCATCGATGTCCACGGGGAAGCCTCCCGGCAGCGCGCCGACGCCAACAGGCATCGCCACCCCGACCGCAGCCGCCATCGGCATGGGCGCCATCGCGGCGACATGGAGGGCTGCGATCCGTTGCGTATTGCGCTGGATTTCACGCACGACGAGGTGCTCATCCTGGAGAATCACGACGCGCTTGATCATGTTCTCGAGCTCGCGGATGTTGCCGGGCCAGTCGTACTGAAGGAACAGCTGTCGCAGCTCGTCCGAAATCGGACGAAGGGGGCGGTTGTACTTGCGCGAGTATCGCGCCACAAAAAAGTCCGTGAGCGTGGGCACCTCGTCGGGGCGCTCCCGCAGCGCCGGAACCGTCAGCTCGATGACTTTCAAGCGGTAGTACAGGTCTTCGCGGAAGTCCCCGCTCAGCATCATCTTTTCCAGGTCGCGGTTCGTCGCGGCGACGATCCGCACGTCGACCTGGATGCGCTTGTTGCTCCCAAGCTTGGTGAACTCGGCATCCTGCAGCACGTGAAGCAGCTTGGCCTGGAGGGCAGGCTTCATCTCCCCGATTTCGTCCAGCATCAGTGTGCCGGTGTCGGCCTGTTCGAATTTCCCGATCCTGGTCGTCGCGGCGCCCGTGAATGCGCCGCGCTCGTGTCCGAAGAGCTCGCTTTCGAGTAGCTCTGCCGGGAGCGCCGCGCAGTTCACCTTCACGAAGGGCCGGTTGCGCCTCGTCGAGCGCTGGTGGATGGCTCGTGATACGAGCTCCTTGCCGACCCCGCTCTCGCCGCGGATGAGCACCGTGACGTCGCTGTCTGCCACCTGCTCGATGACGATCGCAATGCCGCGCATCTTCTCGCTGTTGCCCCAGACCGAGCGGTCCTCGTCGTCGCTCAACTGCTGCCGCAGGTCGAGCAGTTCGCTCACGAGCCGGTTCTTCTCGATGGCGTTTTTGATGGCGACGTCGAGGGCTATCTCGCCAAGTCCCTCGGGGTCGTCCGGCTTGACCACGTAATCGGCGGCGCCGAGGCGGACGGCTTCGACGATCGTCGAGGCCTGATTGCGGCCCGACAGCATGATCACCTGCGCCTCCGGGCGGGACGCTTTCAGCGCCCGGAGCGTGGCGAGCCCGTCCAGCCCCGGCATCATCACGTCCAGGAGGATGACGTCCGGAGCTTCGGTCTGTTTCATCGAGGCGAGCAACTCGTCGCCTCGCGTGTAGCAACGGGCTTCATAGCCGCGCAAGGAAAGGAACGTCCGGAGGTAATTCGCAAACGACGAGTCGTCGTCCACAATGGCGACGTAGGGATTCTTCATCTATCTCCCTGCAGGGAATAGGGCCGGTGCACGGTGCCCCCGGGTAGGGTAATTCAGTACCAAGTTAGTAACACGAATGAAATTTGCATTCAAGAGTCGTACCTCAACAGGTCCGCTTGTGAAGGTGAAAGCGCCAACATGGGCAAATTTCTTCTCTTACCGCCCTCGGAATCGTGTCGTGTCCCGCTAGAGGTAACCAATTCAATAAGTTACAAGGAACTTACAAGTGGCATAGCCCTTGTAACATTATCAGATGCCGCGGCCGAAGGGTCAGGTGCGACGAGGATTGATTCGAGGATTGCGGTGGACGCCCCACCGTGCAGCGATTTGGGCGATAGGGGTCAAGCGTCATGCGTAGGCAGCTGGTCATATTAATGTTTCTCCTCGTGGCAGCCGCAGGGGCGGCGTCTGTCGTCGCGGCTGGAGGTCCCGCCGAACAGCCGCGGGAAAGCACGGCCACGCCGGTAGCTGTCCAGCGGCTCGGGATTCCCGCGACGGGACTGCGGGATGAGGCCGCGATGGTGCTTGTGGGGAGCGCGCTCATCGGGCTGGCGGCGGCGGTCCGGCGCGCCGCCTGATCGGGCATCGGACAGACCCGGCGGACTGCCCTGGGTTCTGAAGTCGGGCCTCGAACCTGCCGTCTGAGCAAAGTTACATACAGTAGAGTTTGAATTCAGGACACATCCACGAGGCCTGGTCATCCCGCGGCCTCTAACTCATATTCTGTCAGAGATATAGCGACTGAGGCATACTGGTTGCACTTCGGGCTCGAACATCGCCCACCCATTCGGAGTGCAAAAATTGAAGCTTCTGCGTGTGCTCGCCTGCGCCAGTGCGGCGCTGGCAATCCATGCTGCTCCCGCGAGCAGCGCGACCCTTCGAGTGTGTGCTTCCGGGTGTTCGTATTCAAATCCCCAGGCCGCCGTCGACGCGGCTCGTTATGGGGACACCGTGCTCCTCAAGGCGGGAGAGACGTTCGTCGTTCATCTCGTCCTGCGGGCAAAAATCGGTACCGGGTGGATTGAAATCCGGTCAGACGCCGCGGATTCAGCGCTGCCTGCCAGTGGCGTCCGGCTCGTTCCCAGAGATCGGGCCGGTTCGAACACCTCGCGCGCTCAACTTGCCAGGATTATCGGGAAAGGTGGCGCGTACAAGACCGCGCCGCTTTTGCGTACGGAGCCGGGCGCGCACGGATATCGAATCAAGTTTCTCGAGTTCGATGGCGTGGCGCACATCGGATACGAGACGCTGATCCAACTCGGAACAGATACGGCGGTCGCTCCGCCGGCCGACATCGTGCTCGACCGCGTTTATGTGCACGGCGACCGCTGGAAGGGGCAGAAGCGCGGCATTGCGCTGAACGGCGTCCGCCTGTCGGTGTTGAGCAGCTATATTGCCGACATCAAGGCCGTCAACGCGGACTCACAGGGAATCGCCGCGTTCAATGGCGCCGGGCCGATGACGATCGAGAACAATCACATCGAGGCGGCTGCAGAGAACATCCTGTTCGGTGGCGCTGACCCCGCAATCACCGGGCTCGTGCCCTCGGACATCAGCATCCGGCGAAACACTCTGACAAAGCCGCTGGCCTGGCGAAATGCCATCATGCCGGCTCCCGGAGCTCCGAAGATATCGCTCGGCGGTACGGGTGTGTTGAAGGCCGCGACCCATTATTTCCGCGTCGTGGCTCTTCTCACGACCGGCACACGCACCGCGGTGTCGCCACCATCCTCCGAAGTCTCGCTATCGGTGTCGGCGGGCCGGGCGGTTACGCTGACGTGGACCGCCGTCCCGGGAGCCGATCGCTACAGAATTTACCGGGGGACCTCACCGGGTACCCAGACCGTGTATGCGGACACTCCGTCCTCGAGCGTAACCTTCACGTACACCGGCGGCGCGGAATCCGCGGGCACTCCCGCCACGTCCGGCACGAAGTGGGTCGTGAAGAACCTCCTGGAAATGAAGAACGCGGAACGCGTGCGGGTGGAAGGCAACATCCTCGAGAACATCTGGTCGGCGGGCCAGTACGGGTACGCGATCGTGCTGACGCCCCGCAACGCCTCCGATACGGCACCCTGGTCAAGGGTTCGGGATATCGTGATCACGAACAACATCATCAGACGCGCGGCCGGGGTGCTGAACGTTGCCGGGTTCGACGATACGGGGGTCAGTATGCGGACCGAGCGCGTGACGGTGCGCAACAACCTCATGTACGACATCAGCAATGCGAAGTACGGCACCAACGCCAAGGCGATGCTCGTCGGCGACGGCCCGTCCGAGGTCGTCATCGACAACAATACGATCGTGCACACGAACAGCTCCGTCCTTTATGTGTATGGCAGCCGGACGGTACCCGCTTTTGTCTACACGGACAACATCTCGCTGCACCACTCGTACGGGATCATGGGCAACGGTTCGAGCTCCGGTATCCCCACGATCACCAAGTTCTTTCCGGGTGGAAACGTCACCTGTAACGTGCTCGCCGGAGGGCCGTCCTCGGTGTATCCCAAGCCGAATGCGTTCCCCACGGTGGCCCAGTGGACAGCGTCGTTCCAGGACTCCGCCGCTGAGGACTATCGCCTTCGTGCGGGCAGCCCCGTCGCGACGGCGGGTTGCGGGGGTCTGACGCCGGGGGTCAATTTCACCACGCTCGACGCAGCCCTGGGAGGGGTTTACACCGCTCCAACCACGACAACGCCCGTGGAGGCGCCTACGGACGAAACCCCGACCGATCCGCCGCCGTCGTCCAACCAGGCCCCCGTCGGGCGGCCGGGCGGGCCGTATTCGGCTGTCGCTGGCGGCGATGTCACCGTGGATGCCTCCGGGTCTTCCGACCCTGACGGCTCGATCGTCGACTACCGGTGGCAATGGGGCGATGAGCTGCTCGTGCGCGCGGCC
>JALZOC010000369.1 GCA_030857365.1 Acidobacteriota bacterium | reverse complement strand
TCGCGGACTACCTGGTCGGCAAGGGGCTCCCGTTTCGCGATGCCCACGAGGTCGTCGGTGCGCTCGTCCGCCGGCTGCTCCACGAGCGGCGTTCGTTCGACACGCTCTCGCTCGACGAATGGCGGACGCACTCGCCGCTGTTCGCCGCGGACGTGCAAACCGCTATTACACCGGCCTCGTCCGTGGCCCGAAAACGTACTCCGCAATCAACGCATCCGGAGGCCGTGGCCGCGGCGCTGGAAGAGGTAAGAGGGTGGCTCCGGGCAGTGGCGTGACTGTGGGAGTCCAGCTGGGCGGTAGATCTCAGTACGCCCGGGAGGGCGCGTCAGTCCAAGACGGAGATGGAGGAACGGCAGGCGCGCTCACCTGGACCGTTCCTCCGCGTGCGCGTCTTAGAACTTGAACGTGACGCCCACGGTCCCGCGCCAGAACTTGAAGTTGCCGAGCGAGAAGTCGATCGAATCGTCGTCGTTGCTCCGAAGCGACCGGAAATAGCGCAGGTCCCCGCGGAAGCCCACGTTCCCCCCCAGGAGCATCACACCGCCGCCGAGGTCGTAACCGAGGTCGTTCCTGCTCGCGTCGAAGAACTGCCCCGCGTCGTCCACGCTCGACTTCAGCAGGCCGATCCCGCCGGAAGCGTAGGGGCGAACCGGCCCGAGCGGTGCAGCGACGACGAGGTTTCCCATGAGCGTCGTGACGTTGCCGTCGCCGACGAAATTGAAGTTGTCGCTGTCGTCGTCCGCGCGGAAGAAGTTGGGCGAGTACCCAAAATCCGCCTCGAATCCGATGATTCCAGCACCCATCCAAGCCAGCGACGCGCCGTAGCTCAACCGACGCTCGAATTCGTTCTTGAAGTCGTCCCCGACCCCGCCGACGTCTGCATTCCCACCGAAGGTGGCGCCGATGAAGGGGGTGAACAGCCAGTCGGCGGCTGCCCGGCTTGGGGCGGCGACGGATACAAGCGCTACAAGGGATGCTGCTAAATAGAACCTGCGCAATGACATGTCACTCCTCGTCCTGATTCTGCGGGATGTCCCGCGTTCGTAACGGCCGACCCGTCGCAGCGGGCACCGTCGTCAGGTTCGAGTGCAAGCGTCGTACCCCGGAGCCAGGGGGCATCTCAGCGTGGCGTGTTTCTATTGAGCCTTCTCGAGCTCGATCGTGGCCGGCTCTGCGAGGCGGACGCTGACGATCGTGCCTGCCGGCAGTGTCGCGGCGTTGCGATCGCCCGCCATCACGGCTGCCGAGCCGCCCGCGGCGCCCGCGGCGCTCCCGATGACCGCCCCTTTGCCCCCGCCCATGATCGCTCCGAGGATCGCGCCGCCGATAGCAGCCCCGCCTATCTTGCGCGCGCTTTCGTTCGACGGAGAATCGCCCTCGCGGATGATGGCCTCCGTGCGCAGCGGCACCTCGCGTCCGTCCTCGAGAACCAGCGTGTGAAAGCGCACCCCGAGCCGCGCGCGTTCCTTCATCTTCCCGCCGCGCTCCACCATCGTGACGGACCCGACCACCCTCGACCCGGCCGGGACCGCGACCCGGCCGCCGGCGCTGACGTCGCGCGTGAGGCGCGCGTCGACGCGATCTTCCGGTTGTGTCCGTTCGGACGAGAGCGGGGTCTCCACCTTCAAGCCGAGAACGGACGATGCCGGGAGGACGACCTCCTCGAACTGCCGCTCGCGCACGGGCTCGCGCACCTCTGCAGTTCGCACAGGTTCGGCCGGGGTCTCAACGACGGGCGGCCCACCCAATGCAGGGTCCGCTACTCGTTCCGCGGCGGGACGCTCCGACTGCTGGGCGTTGGACCCGGACGGCCGCGATCCGACGGCTGCCTGATCCGTGCGAACTGCTGGTGGCCGCTCCGCTGGGCGCACGGACGTGCGCTCGGAGGCAGCCGTCGGTTTGGGACCGGACGCGACGGCGGTTTCCGCCGCTTCGCGCTGGGGCCGCCGCGCCGCCTTCGTCTCTTCTGAATGCGTGATTGACGCCGGAGCCCCGCGTTCGGGTTCGCCGCCCACCCGTGGACGCGCTGGCGGGTGATCGACTGGAGGAGCCGGCGGATTATCGATGACCGCCTCGGTCTCCGCCACGGCCTCGGTCTCCTGGACGGGCGCCGGGGACAGCGCCGTTGCGGGCTGCGCCACGGGGGGGTGCGTCGACCCGGCGTTCTGACGGACCGCCACGTATGCGCCCCCTGCCGCCGCGGTCACGCAACCAGCAACGAGCAGCGCCGCGATTACCCTGGATTGCATTTGAATTCAACTCCCTGCCGGGCTCCAAGTCAGCAAGTGCCGTACCCCACGTATCGGTCCATCGGCGTGGAAATTCAGCGGGTAAGGAGGCGAATCTGCCCGGGGCGCAGCACGGCGGGGCACCGCCGGGTGACAGTCCTTGTCCTCTGGAAGGGACCCACCCCCGCGTCCGGGACGCCTGGGGCCCGCAAACACCCCCCCGGGTGACAGGCATCATGGTTGCACCCGTCCCGATCTGCTATCTGGCGGGCCAGGCGGAGGGTGCAATGCGCAAATTGATGCTCGTGTTGGCTGTCGGGGCGGCGTTCGCGCCTGTCGGGGCTCAGGCGCTGACGATTCGCGACGTCATCGAGTTGTCCCGCGCGGGACTCGGCGAGGAGACGCTGCTGGCGCTGATCGAGGTGGACCCTTCGGTGTTTCCCATCGATACCGCGACGCTGAAGTCTCTCAAAACGGCGGGTGTCAGCGAGCGCGTCATCATCGCGATGGTGCGGAGCGCGCGGACTTCCTCGCTCCCGCCAGAGCCGCTGGCCGTCGCGGCCCCCCCACCGCCGGCTCCTCAGCCGACGGTCGTGATCGTCGAACATCAAGACGCGGCCCCGCAGGTCCGGGAGGTTCCCGTGGCCGTTCCCGTCTACATCCCGGTGAGCCGCCACGCGCGCGACTACCACAATCGACGCGGAGCCCGCGACGATTCACGACGGCGCGCGAAGGATCCCGAGCCGGTGTACTGGGGCTTTGGCGGCAAGTTGCGGCCCGACGCCTGGCAGCCGAAGTAGGCGTCAGCCGGCGTCCGCGGACTTCCTGCGAATCTGCCTCTTGATTTCTCTGCCGATCTTGATCGCCGCCGGAAGGAGCGCCGCCGCTCCGATGAGCAGTTCGCTCGGGCGCGCGCCGTGCTCCTTCTCTGGCAGCCCTCGATCCAGATCGCAGTTCACACCCTCCGGGAACACCGGGACCAGTTCCCCGGCGGACCTTCGCGCCTCGTAGTCGCGCTGGGCCGCCGTTCCGATCTTCTTCTTTTCGCCGGGCACCTTCTCTCCCGGATTCTTTCCGTGCGGGGACGCGTGCTCAATCTCGGCGTTCATCTCGGCTCCCACCATGATCGCCAGCCCCGACAGGTAAAACCACGTCAGCAGGACGATAAAGGCGCTGACGGCCCCATAGGTTTCGTTGTACTTGCCGAAATACGTGAGGTACAGCTTGAAGGCGAGCGATACCAGCACCCAGAGGACCGTTGCGAGGATGGCTCCGGGCGTGACCCACGCCCAGTCCTGTTCCGCATCCGGTGCGAAGTAGTACACGATGCCGATGCCGCTCACGACCAGGGCGAAAACCACGGGCCACTGCAGAATCCACCACGCCCACTTGAACGCGGAGCCCAGGCGCATGCTGGTCGCGAGATGTTCCGCGAATGTCGGCCCCACCAGCACGAGTGCCATCGAGATCAGGATGAAGAGGGACATCCCGAGGGTCAACGCGAGCGCCGTCAGCCGCACTTTCCAGAGCGGACGTCCTTCGGTGATGCCGTACGCCGCATTCAGCGTCGTGATGATGGAGACCATTGCGCCCGACGTGCTCCAGAGTGTCAGGATAAAAGCGAACGTCAACACGCCGCCCTTGTTGGACTCCGAGATCTCCTCCATCTGAGTGCTGATGATCGTCAGGACGTCTCCTGGCGCGACGCGCCCGAGCATGGTGATGCTGTCGTCCATCAGATTCGCGATCGGGAAGAAACTGGCGATGGAAATGATCGTGAGGATGGCGGGAAACAACGCGAAAAAGAAGTAATACGCCTGCTGAGCGGCCAGATCGAGCAGGTTGTCGTTGTACGCGCTCTTGAAGGTTCTCTTGAAGATTTCCGTCCAGCTGAGCGGCAGGTTTCGCATCGCCTGCATTCCGGACCGAACGGCAAGCCAACTCCCAGCCGGGGCGTGGGCGGGATCCTCTGGAAC
>JALZOC010000368.1 GCA_030857365.1 Acidobacteriota bacterium | reverse complement strand
TCTGAATGCTGAGCACGTCCTTGTCGCCGCGTCCGGAGAGATTCACCAACAGGATCTCGTCGCGACGCATGGTGGGCGCCAGCCGCAGCGCGTGGGCGATCGCGTGCGACGATTCGAGCGCCGCGAGGATGCCCTCCTCGCGGGCGAGGCGCTGGAACGCCGCGAGCGCATCATCGTCGCCGATCCAGGTGTACTCCGCGCGCGCGGAGTCGTGGAGCCAGGCGTGTTCGGGACCGACCGACGCGTAGTCGAGGCCCGCCGAGATCGAATGCGTGAGCTCGATGTTGCCGTCGTCGTCCTGCAGCACATAACTGCGGGTGCCCTGGAGCACGCCGGAGCTTCCGCCGGCAAAGCGCGCCGCGTGTTCGCCTGGCTCGATACCGCGGCCCCCGGCTTCCACGCCGATCAGCCGCACGGAGGGATCGGCGATGAAGGCATCGAAGATGCCCATGGCGTTGCTGCCGCCGCCGACGCAGGCAACGATGGCATCCGGCAGGCGCCCGTGCGCCTCGAGGCACTGGGCGCGCGCCTCCTGCCCGATCACGGACTGGAACTCGCGGACCATCAGCGGATAGGGGTGGGGCCCGAGCACCGAGCCGAGCAGGTAGTAGCTGTGCGCGACGTTCGTGACCCAGTCGCGCATGGCTTCGTTGATGGCATCCTTGAGCGTCCGCGCGCCGGCATCGACGCGCCGGACCGTCGCCCCGAGCAGCTGCATGCGGAACACGTTCAGGGACTGGCGCTCCATGTCTTCGGCGCCCATGTAGACGTCGCATTCGAGGCCGAGCAGTGCGCACACGGTCGCGGTCGCGACCCCGTGCTGGCCAGCCCCGGTTTCCGCGATCACGCGCTTCTTGCCCATCCGCTGCGCGAGCAGCGCCTGTCCGAGGGCGTTGTTGATCTTGTGAGCGCCGGTATGGGCGAGATCCTCGCGCTTGAAGAGCACGCGGGCGCCGCCGAGCGCCTCGGACAGCCGATGCGCTTCATACAGCGGTGTCGCGCGGCCCACGTAGTCGCGAAGCAGCCGGGTGAGCGTCGCACGGAACGCCTCGTCTTCCCGTGCCTCGAAGTACGCGCGGCGCAGCTCCTCGACCGGCGCCATGAGGGTTTCCGGCACGAACCGGCCGCCGTACGCGCCGTAGTACCCGCGGGCGTCGGGATCGCGCTGGCCAAATGAAGGATGCATATCAGTCGCCGTCCTGAAGAACCGAATCATGAATTGCGGGCGCGAGCGCCTCGAAGAACGCGCGCAGCTTCGCGGCGTCCTTGATGCCGGGCGCCGCCTCGACGCCCGACGACACATCCACCATCGAGGGGTGGACTCGCCGCACGGCTTCGCGCACGTTCTGCGGCGTCAAGCCGCCCGAGAGAATCGTGCGGCGCCGGGCGGAGACGGTGGCCGCGATGCTCCAGTCGATCGTGCGCCCGGTCCCCCCGTGCCGTATGGGATCGTGTGCGTCGAGCAGCACCGTCACGTGGGCGGGCAGCGCATCGACCGCTGACGTGTCGAACGTGCTCGAGACGCCGAACGCCTTGATGATCTCGCATCCCGACGCCAGGTACGCCGCCGCCGGCTCCGAGCCGTGAAGCTGAATGGCGCCCAGCCGCACGTGCCGCGCGATCTCCGTCACGTGCGCCGGCTCCTGGTCCACGAAGACTCCTACGCGCAGGACGTGCGCCGGCAGCGCGGTGCTGATCATCCGCGCCTTTTCCGGGTCGACAAAGCGGGCGCTGCCCGGCCAGAAGATGAAGCCCACGGCCGAGGCGCCGAGCTCCACCGCTGCCAGGGCATCCTGCACGCGCTGGATGCCGCACACCTTCACCCGCGGAACCGTTCGTGCCCTCATCGTCCGCACAGCTCCCGCAGCGCGGCGCCCGGATCGGCCTGCGCGATCAGCCGCTCGCCAACCAGAAAGGCATCGTAGCCGGCGGCGGAGAGCCGCGACAGATCGGCCGGCGAGCGGATTCCGCTCTCCGCGACGGCGATAATCTCGTCCGGCAGCCGGGCGCCGACGACGTCGAGCACATCGAGGTCCACCGTGAGCGTTCGGAGATTCCTGCTGTTCACGCCGACGACGCGCGCGCCGGCCTCGAGCGCCCTGTCCATCTCCGCCACGTCGTGCACTTCGACGAGGGCCGCGAGGCCGAGGCTCGCCGCGGACCGCAGCAGGCGCTTCAGATCGTGATTGTCCAGGGCGCCGACGATCAACAGCACCGCATCGGCGCCCAGCGCCACCGCCTCCAGGAGCTGGTACTCCGAGACGATGAAGTCCTTGCGGAGCAAGGGAAGCTCGACCGCCAGGCGGACGTCGGCGAGGTGCTGCGGATCGCCGTCGAAGAAGGTCGGCTCGGTCAGGACCGAAATCGCCGCCGCGCCCGCCTCCTCGTAGGCGCGGGCGTGGCGTGCCGGCTCGTAGTCCTCCCGGAGAATGCCCTTCGAGGGAGATCGGCGCTTGCACTCGGCAATGATGCGTGCCGACGGCGGCCACGGGCCCGCGGGCTTCCCGTTCCCTCGAAGGGCCAGCTCGAACGCGCTGCCGCGAGGCTGTCTCCCGCCGGCGTTCACGAGCGTCGAGGCGGGCCGCGCGGCCTCCCTCACCTCCACGATCCGCCGCGCCGCCGCGACGATCGTCAGCAGCAGATCTCCCGAGGCCGTCCCGGTTCCCATCACCTCTCCGCCGCCTTGCCGCCGTGAGACACGGCAATCAGCCGGTCGAGCGCGGCCTGCGCGCCGCCGGTGTCAATGGCCTCCGAGGCGCGCGCGACCCCCTCCACAATCGTTGCCGCCCCGCCGGCGATGAGCAGCGCCGCTGCCGCGTTCAGCACCACGATGTCGCGCGCCGGACCCGCCTCTCCGGCGAGCACCCGCCGTGCGATGACGGCGTTCTCCGCCGCATCGCCGCCGCAAAGATCCGCGGGAGCGGCCTTGGGCACGCCGAAGTCTGCAGGGTGCACGTAGAACGTATTCACCGCGCCGTCGCGGCACTCCGACACCTTCGTGTAGCCGGTCGTGGAGATCTCGTCGAGTCCGTCGGCGCCGTGGACGACCCAGGCGCGCTCCGACCCGAGCAGCCCCAGGGACCGCGCGACGAGCTCGGTCAGCTCCGGCCTTGGCACGCCGACGAGTTGACGTGAGGCGCCCGCCGGGTTCGTGAGCGGGCCGAGCAGATTGAAAGCGGTCCTCACGCCGAGGTCGCGCCGGGTCTGCGCCGCGTGCCTCATCGACGGATGGAACGTCGGCGCAAAGAAAAAGGCGATGCCGGCCTGCTCCAGGCATTCCTCGACAGCCACCGGAGCGGCCGCCACCTCGACGCCCAGCGCCTCGAACAGGTCCGCGCTGCCACACCGGCTCGACACGGATCGGTTGCCGTGCTTCGCGACGCGGATTCCGCAGGCGGCAAGCACGAGGGCCGCGATGGTGGACACGTTGAAGGTGTGAGCGCCGTCCCCGCCCGTGCCGCAGGTGTCGAACACGGGTGCATGCGCGCGCGACAGGCGCGTGGCGCGGCTGCGCATCGTGCGGGCAAGGCCGACGATCTCCGATGGCCGCTCCCCTTTCATCGTGAGCGCCACGAGCAGCCCCGCGATCTGGGCGGGCTGCGCACGTCCCTCCATGATCTCTTCCATCGCGGCCGCCGCCTCGTCGGTGGTCAGGTCGCTGCGCCGCTGCAGTTTCTCGATGAGTGCGGCGAACATCACAGGTCCAGGAAGTTGCGCAGCACCTGGCGCCCCTCGTCGGTGAGGACCGACTCCGGATGGAACTGGACGCCGTGCACCGGGTACGTCCGGTGCCGCACGCCCATGATCGTGCCGTCTTCACTGCGCGCCGCGGCTTCCAGCACATCGGGCAGCGGCTCTGCCACGACCAGGGAGTGGTAGCGGCCGGCGACGAACGGCCGCGAGATCCCGCGGAAGACCCCGCGGCCGTCATGATCCACCGAGGACACCTTGCCGTGCATCAACTCCGCCGCGCGCACGACAGCCCCCCCGAACGCGATTCCGATGCTCTGGTGCCCCAGGCAGACGCCGAGCACCGGGATCCGCGCGCCGAACCGCCGGATGACGTCCACGGAAATTCCCGCCTCTTCCGGACGCCCCGGTCCCGGCGAGATGACGATGCGGTCGGGGCCGAGGGCGTCGACTTCGTCGAGCGAGATCTCGTCGTTGCGCCTGACGAGGGGAGTGGCCCCGAGCTCCCCCAGGTAC
>JALZOC010000367.1:2932-4208 GCA_030857365.1 Acidobacteriota bacterium | reverse complement strand
ACGTGATCCAGGGTGAGCTGTGCGGCCACCGCTTCGACATCGTTGTGCAGGCCGAAGACGAACGCCCCCGCCACCGCGAGGACCAGCGTCGCGGCAAGCGACAGCGGCACCCAGGTGCGGGCGGGCCGCCGCCGGTGCGCGGCACACCTGGCCCGCAGGTGCTCGGATGCGCAGGCGCGCAGCGCCGCACCCCGAGCGGTGAGCACGTCACGGGCCACACGTTCACGGACCACGCGATCGCGGCACGGTGGACACCGCCCGATGTGGGCATCGATCGAGGCGCGCGCCTCGCTCGTGACCTCACCGTCGACGTACGAGGCGAGCAGCGGCTCGAGATCCCGGCACTTACTCATCGCGGCTTACACCACATCGGCCTTCTGCCTTCCCCCTTCGGCGTTCTCCTGCCCGGCCGCCGGCGGGTCCCGGCGCGCATCACCGCCCGCGCGTGGCGCGGCGAGCCGCTCGAACAGCGAACGACGTCCGCGCGAGATTCTCGACATCACGGTGCCCATCGGCACATCCAGCACGCGCGCAATCTCCGCGTACGTGAGCTCCTCGACGTCGCGCAGCCAGACGGCCTGCCGGAACGCGTCGGGCAGATCGTCGAGCGCCGCCTGCAGATCCGCGTCGAGCGAGGCGCGCGTGAGCAACTGCTCCGGCGAAAAGTCGCGCGACGAATCGCCGGCCGCCTGCTCCACGACCTCGCTGTCCACCTCGATCGGGTTGCGTCCGTCGTGCCGGCGCATGTTGCGATACGTGTTGTGAAGGATCGTGAACAGCCACGCCTTGAGGTTCGTGCCGCGCGCGAACTGCGATTCCGAGCGGAACGCCTTCAGGTACGTGTCCTGGACCAGATCCTCCGCGTCGGCGGCGTTGCGTGTCAGCCTGACCGCCGTCCCGTACAGGCTGTCGATATGGGACAGCGCCTCCGCCGCGAACGCGTCTCCCTCCGTACGGCCGCCGGCAGCCGACCCGGCCGGGGCTGTCGCGGGCCGGCGGTCGAGGGGCTTCGGCGAGCGTCGGCGGAACACCATGGTTCGGAGACTGACGCCCGAGAAGGAGAACACCGCCGGGGCGCCGGTTATTCCTCCCTATTGTACCGGATGCCCAGAAAGGGGGACGGTCCCGTTGCCGGCGGGTGACAGCCCCGGAGGGACCGGCGCCGAGCCGCGTGGATTTTTCAGCGGTTTCGGGCAGGTACATGCCTTGCTGCCGCCGCCACGTCGGACGCCTTCCCCCCCCTCGCGAGCGCGGAGCGGGCGCGGGGCCGCGGGCG
>JALZOC010000367.1:0-2922 GCA_030857365.1 Acidobacteriota bacterium | reverse complement strand
GGCGTTGCGGCAACCGTCTTAGCTACAGTAACATCGGCGATGAGCAGGCGGACCAACTGACCATCGCCGCGTTCGCGCAGCCGGGCTGCCGCCATCCGCTGCCATTTCCGAGGTGAAAATCATGCGCACGCGCAACACGCGCGGCACCGTCGCCCCTCTGGCGATCGCTCTTGCGGCGATCGGTTTTCTGGCATGCGGTGTCGAACAGGCCTTCGCGCAGACTCCCTACGTGCCGTACTACGGGAAGAACCGTATCCGGTACAACGACTTCAAGTGGAAGATCTACACGACCGACCACTTCGAAATGTATTACTACCCGGACCTGGAGCCGCAGCTCGAGCGCGTCGCCTCGTACGCGGAAAGCGCCTACCAGCAGGTCAGCTCCGACTTGAAGCACGACCTCGCCTTCAGGGTGCCGATGGTCCTCTATAAGACCCAGAGCGAGTTCCAGCAGCAGAACATCATCCCCGGTGAACTGCCCGAAGGGGTGCTCGCGTTCGCGGAACACTACCGCGATCGGATGGTGATGCCGATCGACGAGCCGTCGGATGCGCTCTACCGGCTGATTACGCACGAGCTGACGCACATCTTCGAGTTCGACATCATCCCCCGCTCGCTCCTGCGTCGCGGTCTCCCGCTCTGGGTCGACGAAGGGCTCGCCGATTACATGACCGGCTACTGGCAGCCGTTCGACCTGATGTCGGTCCGCGACGCCGCCATCGCCGACATCGTGCCGCCGATGAGCGATTTTCAGGGGGTGCAGTTCGCCGACGGCCGGCTCCCCTACAACCTCGGTCATGCGGCGTTCGAGTTCATCGAGTCCCGCTGGGGCAAGGAAGGGCTGCGCCAGTTCCTGTTCGCGCTGCGGAAAGCCGTGATCGGCGGCGGAGAGAGCGCGTATGAAGAAGCGTTCAAGCTGAAGGCGGAAGAGTTCGACGAACAGTTCGAGAAGTACCTGAAGGATCGGTTCAAGCCGTTCCGCGACAAGGAACGGCCGGTGGATTACGGACGCAACCTCGCCCCGAAACGGGGCAAGACCCAGTATTCCGTGGTCGTGTCGATCGAGCCCTCCCCGTCCGGCGATCTGATGGCCGTGGCGGCGGGCAACGGCAAAGATCAGGAGCTCGACATCATCCTGATGTCCACGAAGGACGGCCAAGTCATCCGCAACCTGACCTCGGGCTTCAACAAGGACCGCGGGTACGAATACATCTCCACGCCGGGCGGCTTCCGCAACAATGCGGTCTCGTGGATGTCGTGGGCTCCGGCGGGCGATCGGGTGGGCTACTTTGCCCGCACCGAGAAGATAAAGACCCTCATCCTCCAGAACGTGGTCACGAGGAACATCGAGAAGCGCGTCGAGATCAAGACCGTCGACACCCCGGAGTCCCCCGACATCAGCCCTGATGGGCGCGAGGTCGCGTTCGCCGGGCTCCGCGGCGCCATCGGCGACATCTTCATCGTCAACGTCGACACGGGCGACGTCCGCAACCTCACCAACGACCAGTTCGGCGATTATGCGCCGACGTTCGCGCCGGACGGCAAGTCCATCGTCTACCTGGCGCGCGTGAGCGGGAACGACAAGCTGTTCCGGATCGACCTGGCGACGGGCGTGAAGACGCAGCTCACGTTCGGCACCCATGACGACGGCGGCGCCCAGTTCGTCGATGCGAACACCATTGTCTTCCCGTCGACCGCGGTGGACCCGAATCAGCCAATCGACCCCGAGGTGGCCCGGAACGGGAACATCTACAACATCTGGACGCTCAGCCTCGACAACGGCGAGCTGAAGCAGTACACCGACGCGTTGACCGGCAACGTGTCGCCCATCGTGCTGCGCGACCAGAAGACGCCGCGGATCGCGTTCGTCACCTACTACAAAGGGGAATACGGCATCCACACGCTCGCGCGCCAGGAGCCGCTGAATACGGTCGCGAGCGCCGATTTCGGATCGCCCGGTCCGATCATCGACTTCCAGGCGCCGATTACCCACACGCTGGTCCAGTCGAACATCAAGACCAAAGGCACGTTCGAGAAGCTGTTTCTCGAGGGTCGGCCTCCCGTCAACGTCGGCGTCACGAGTGGCGGCGACCTCTTCGGCGGCACGCAGGTCACGTTCACCGACGTGCTGGGCGACAAGCAGTTCAACCTGTATGCCTCGTCCGTGTCGCAGTATCGGACGATGTCCTTCTCGTACACCAACCTGTCGCGGCGGCTGCAGTACGCCTTCCAGGCGTATTCCCAGACGCAGTTCTACTACGGGTACGACCCTGGGCTCCTCTACGGCGCCCAGTACGCGTATGTGGATCGGGACCAGGCCATTGCCACGCAAACCGCCCGGGGGGCGACCGCCTACGGGATCTATCCGTTCAACCGCTACGCGCGGATCGAGCTGTCGGGCGGGCTGTTTCAGTTCAACCAGGGCTACAACGACCAGGGCCTGCAGCAGGTCGCCGACCAGTACCAGATTCAGCAGTACGGCCGCACGCTTTTCGCGAACGGCTCGATCATGCCGATTGGCGCCACGTACGTGCAGGAGACGACGGTCTTCCGTGAGTACGGGCCGCTGGCGGGAAACACGATTCGCGCCGGCTACGAGTATGCCCCGAGCCTCGGCAACCTCCTGTCGCGCCACACCGTCGACGCGGACGCCCGCTACTACATGCGTCTGGCGACGAACGGGGTGCTGGCGTTCCGCGCGCGCGGCTTCAAGAGCTGGGGAGAATTCCCGGGCTACATGTATTTCGGAGGCAACTCGGAGCTTCGCGGGTACGAGTACCTGGAGTTTCTCGGGAACAAGGCGTTCTTCCTCAACGCCGAACTTCGGTTCCCGCTGATCGAGGCGGCGCTCACGCCGCTCGGAGTCATCGGCGGGCTGCGCGGCGTCGCGTTCGCGAATGCGGGCGCCGCGGGGTACGACGG
>JALZOC010000366.1 GCA_030857365.1 Acidobacteriota bacterium | reverse complement strand
GGGGACCCTCACCGGCACTCCGGCGATGACCGCTCCATGGCGGAGCGGCGGCCTGCTGAAGGACATCGTCTTCAGCCCGCGGGCTCAGCTCGAGCTGGACGCCTTTCTTCCGGCCGCGAGCGAGCCCGTTCCCGCGGTCATCGTCGTACATGGCGGAGGGTGGGAAGCGGGCGACAAGGTGACGTACGTGACTCCCATCCTGGAACCACTTGCCAGGGCCGGCCTGGCCTGGTTCTCGATCGACTACAGGCTGACACCGGCGTTCACCCACGCCAATCAGCTGGAAGACGTTCGCCAGGCCCTCCGGTTCGTGCGCGCCGAGCACCGCCGTTTCAACATCGACCCGTCCCGCGTTGTTCTTCTCGGCGAGTCGGCGAGCGGCCAGATGGTGACCCAGGTCGCGGTGGACGACCCGTCGCTTGCGGGCGTCGTGTCGTTCTACGGCGTCTACGATCTGGACGCGATGGTGAGCGACGCCACGCCGCGATCGCTGCTCGTCCGCCTGTTCCGGCGCCCGGTGCTCGACGCCGGAGCGCGCGCCGAGCTGCGGCGATATTCGCCGGTGTACCGGGCGCACAAGCAAATGCCCCCCCTGCTGATGGTGAACGGCACGGGGGAGCGGCTGTGGCCGCAGGCGCAGGCGTTCGCGGCGCGCTTGCGCGAAATCGGCGCCCGCCATGACGTGATTGCGCTCGAGGGCGCGCCGCACGGCATGGAGAACTGGGAGGGGCACCCGGAGTGGATGTTCTACAAGCGCCGCGTGGTGGATTGGATTCTCGAAAACACACGAAAGTCTGCACGCTGAAGTCTGACGTTCAGACTTTCTTCAGCCTTTTCTCACGACACCCCAGCCGGCCCACTGTAAGCTGCGCCCATCGGCTGTCGGAGGCCCCGCATCTCGGACGGTCCGCGGGCCCGTGCCGCCGGGACTGGATGTCGAGGCATTCGGCACTCTCGTCGCGAATCCGTCCAGCTGGCCGCTGCGCTGACGCTGCTGAATTGCTGTCTGCTTCGTGCACGATCAGGAGGCCTCGATGGTCGCGGCTGCACTTGCAATCGTTGCGGCCTACGCCGCCTTCGTGATCCTCCGTCTGGGTGTGCATCAAAGGCTGCCGCTGGCGCTCCGTCCCATTTCGCTCGAGCGGATCCCCGACCGTGCCGCGCGCCGCCACGGCGATCGGCCTCTCTTCACCTGCGACGTGGCACCCGCATGGCATGTTCCGGCGCTGCGCGGGCGGTACGCCTCGGAGACCCACTGGACCGCGCTGCGAATCAAGTCGACGGCCGGGTTCGTTGCCGCGCTGATGCGCGGGCTGGGAGTGACGCACGGCGACCGGGTGGCGATTCTGAAGGCCAATCACTTCGACATACACGTGCTGGTGGCGGGCGTTGTCCGCGCCGGCGCGATTGCCTGTCCGATGAACGGCCGGTTTCCGGCTTCGAAAGTCGAACCCTACCTCGAGAACATCGGTGCGAGCACGCTCATCACCGATGTGCCGACACTCTCGCGTGTCCTCTCCGAGGGCGGAGCGCTTGGTGGGGTCATCACGATCGTGTTCGCGGCGAAGCGGTCGAAGTCCGATCAGGCGCAACGTGCGCTCCTCGGTACACTCGACTCCCGCCATGGTCGGTGTCGCGTGATCTGGCTGGAGGACGCGCTGGCGGCTGTCGCAGAGGAGGTGCCCGCGAGCCCGCGCGGAGCCACTGAGCCGGTGTACCTGGTGCACTCTTCAGGCACGACGGGCTTTCCCAAGGCGGTGACGCTGACCAACGACGCCCAGTCGCACGCCGTGCGTGGGTGGCTCGCCTACGTCCACGTATCACGCTCGTTTGATCGCGGCCTGCTCGCGGTGCCGGCCAATCACCAGGCCGTGATTCTCACGTTCAACAGCGCGCTGCTGCTCGGCCTTCCGATTCACTGGACCAGCGCGTGCGCACGTGAGGACTTCGACGCCGAGCGCGTCGCCGCGGAGCTTTCCGCCGGCCGGTATACCGGCTTTTTCGGCTTTCCGCTCGTTTATACGCTGTTGAAGGAGATTGACTGGAGGAAGCACGACGTTCGTCGTATGCGCTTCTGGGCGAGTACGGCTGATGCCGCGCACGCGGTCATCCAGCGCGTGTTCTTCGAGCAGGGGGGCGCGTTCAGGAGCCTCGGCCTGCCGCTGCGGGGTTCGGTGTACCTGGACGCGCAGGGGTCGAGCGAGGTCGGAACTCCCTCGGTCCTGCGGTATCTCACCGCGTACACCAGGCACTTCGACCGGCGGATTGGCCGGCCGGGCTCGACGCCGTTCGGTCCGCATATCCGGATCGCAACGGAATCCGGGCACGCCGTGCCTGCGGGGGAGGTGGGTCGGCTCGAAGTCAAGGGCCGCACCCTGTTCGCCGGCTACTGGAACAATCTCCCCATGACCCGAGCCGCGTTCTGCGACGGATGGTTCTTCACCGGGGATGTCGTCCGGCAGGCACCCGATGGCCACCTCGTCCAGCTCGATCGGGAGGTCGACGTGATCCATACGGCGCGAGGTCCGGTGTACTCGCTGCCTGTCGAGGAGCGGCTGCATGCCCACCCATCCGTCTTCGACGTGTGCGTGTACGGCGCGCGGCAGCCCGACGGAACTCAGGAGCCTGCGGCCGCCGTCGCGGTTCGTGCCGGCGTTCGCGTCGGCGTCGACCAGCTGACACGGGAGCTGAACGCACTGCTCCTCGCGGGTGAGCCACTCGCCTCCGTTGAGATCATGGACTGGGGGGCGTTCCCCATCGGGATCACGGGGAAGACGCTGAAGCGGGTCTTTCGGGAACGGACCGAACCGCTGCCGCAGGTGGAGATGAATCGGCCGGACGGGCTCCCGCCCGCCGGTCCGGAGCTTCAGGGCGAGGCTGCGTATAATGTGCTCTGACAGCCTTCGCGCGCCAGCCCCTCGAACGGAACGCCCGCGTTCTGCGGCTGCTGACGGGGAATGACCTCTCCACAGGTCGGTTCGTTTCGGAGGCACGCATGCCGGTCCGCGGATTCACGCTGACGGTTCTTCTCGCTGCCACGGCCACGCTCTCCGCGCAGCCGCAGGCGGCGCGTCCCGCAGCTTCGTCTGGCACCGGCGCGCCGACGCGCGCGCCGTTCGATCGCGAACAGTATCGGATCGCCCACACGCGCTTTGTGCTCGACAATGGACTCACGCTCATCGTCCATGAGGATCATTCAGTCCCGGTCGTCTCCGTAAGGCGCTCGCCGCGGCAAGCCGGAAGTTCATCAGGCCGTCCGAGGTGATCTGGATCGTGATCGGCGACCTGAAGAAGGTGGAAGCGGGGATTCGGGCGCTCGCGTTCGGCGAGATCGTACAGATCGACGCTGACGGGCGGCCTGTCGGTGGCGCCACACCTTGGTCTCCACCCCAGTAGCGGGACGCGCTGCGCCCCGCTGCGGCCAACCCGCGCGCGCTCGTCTCGGACTGCCGGCTGCGCTACGATGAGAGGGCGACTCGCGGGTGACGAACACTCGGACGCTGTTGCACCAATCACAAGAGGATGGTCTGCTCATGCGCATGGTAGGTCTGTTGCTCTGTGTCGCACTCTCGATCGTGCAGCACGCGTGCATCGTCGCGCAGGCTCCGGCGGCTCAGGATCCGGGCACGCAGGACGCCGCGCTCGCGGCGTTTTTTGCCAAGCACGACGCGGCGCTGCTCGCCCGGAGTCCGCAGACCAAGGCGTACCGCGGGATTCGGGACGCCGATTACGGCAAGCTCGACGACAACAGCGAAGCGGCGGAGGAACGCGCGTTCCGGGCCGACATGGCGGCGCTGGCGGAGATGAAACGGCGCTTCCAGCCGGCGGCGCTCTCGGCCGACTCCCAGCTGTCCTACCAGCTCTTCGAGAAGCAGATGGAGCGTGCGCGCGCGGCCCGGGCGTTCCGCGGCCATCATTACGTGTTCGATCAGATGAACGGCGTGCAGAGCCAGCTGCCCGCCTTCATGATCAACATTCACCGGGTGTCGAACACGGCGGAAGCCGAGGCGTACGTCAGCCGCCTGCGGGGATTCGCGGCGGTGATCGACGAAGCGATCCGCGATTCGGCACGGCGGGCCGCCAGGGGGGGCCTGCAGCCGCCCCGGTGGGTGTACCCCTACGTGATCTCCGACGCGCGGAACGTCATTACCGGCGCGCCGTTCGGCGCGGGCGCCGATGCGCCCCTCTATGCCGACCTGAAGGCCAAGGT
>JALZOC010000365.1 GCA_030857365.1 Acidobacteriota bacterium | reverse complement strand
GGGGGGTCATGGCCGCTGACGCTATCATGCGGAGATGGGGCAGCAGTGGGACGCCGTCGTCGTCGGCGCCGGCATCATCGGCCTGGCCGTCGGCCGCGAGCTCGCGCGCCGGGGGGCGCGTACGGTGATCCTGGACGAGCGGACGACCGGATCCGGCGCAACGCAGGCCTCGGCAGGCGTGCTGGCGCCGTACATCGAAGCTCCCGACGGCGGGGCCCTCCACGAGCTCACCGTCCGCAGCCTGCTGCTGTACGACAGGTTCATCGAGGAGGTGCGCCAGGATTCGGCGGTGCCGGTCGAGTACAGGCGCACCGGCACGCTGGAGGTCGCCGGGTGCGCCGCGGCCGCGGAACGTCTCACGGTGCTCGGCGCATCGCTTCGCCTAGCGGGAGTCGATGCGGTCTGGGTCGATGGGGCCGAGGCCGTGCGGCTCGAACCGGCGCTGGCCAGGCCGGAAGGCGCATTGCTCCTCGAGACGCACGGGTACGTGCGCGTGGCGCAGCTCGTCGCGGCGCTCCGGGGCGCGGCGCTGCAACACGGTGCGACAGTGTTCGAGCACCGCAAGGTGGTCGGCATTGCGCCGCGGGCTGAAGGGCTCGTCGTGACGGCCGGCGACGAAACTCACACCAGCACGACGGTTGTCGTGGCCGCCGGCAGCTGGTCGGAGCTGGTCGCGGGCGGCCCGCCTGTGACGCCGGTGCGAGGGCAGCTGCTGCAGCTGCACTGGAAGGGTCCCCCTCTGACGCGCGTGCTCTGGAGCGACTCCTGCTACGTCGTGCCGTGGCTTGACGGCACGGTCCTCGTCGGTGCGACGGTCGAGCACGCAGGGTTCGATCAGCGCACCACGCTGGCGGGAGTGCGCGGGCTGGCCGACGCTGCCTGCCACTTGATGCCGTCGGCGACCGACGCGACGTTCGTCGGAGCGCGGGCGGGGCTTCGCCCGTCAACGGCCGACGGCGTGCCCCTCATCGGCCGATCCGCCCGGCATCCGGGACTCGTGTATGCGACCGGACACTATCGAAATGGAGTCCTGCTCGCGCCGCTGACGGCAACCCTGATCGCCGACCTCGTTATCGACGACCACAGCGACCCGGTGCTGGCGCGGACTGCGCCGGACCGTCATCCACACGGCGACACGTAGGAGGGCCCCAGCCCCGGAGCGGCGGCGTAAGGGGGTCCAGGGGAAGAAGTCCCCCGGTCTCGTTTAGTTCGCCGGCCGCCCTGAGGCGACCTGCGCCGCCTGGAACGCCACCAGGGCCAGCTGGTAAGCGAGACTCGCCTGCAGCTCGTTGTTTCTGGCGACGGCAAGGTCGCGCTGCGCCTGTATGACAAGGAAGCTCGTCGACATGCCGACCTCGAAGCGCTTCTGCTCGGCGTCGAGGCGCTGTTCGGCCAGCTCGCGCCCCAGCTGGGCGGTCTCGATGCGCTGCTGGTTCTGTTCGACCCGCAGGGCGGCGTCCCGCACTTCGCGCACCGCCGTGAGCTCCACATCGCGCAGCCGTGCTTCCGCCTGGTCGCGCTCGATGCGCGCCCGCGCAAGATTGGCTTCCTCGGCGCTCTTGCCGATGGGGTAGTTCATCGTGACTCCGAGCGTCCATGTCGGAAAATCGGAGCGGAAGACCTGACCGAGCACGGTGCCGAACGACGTGTTCTCCGTGCCGACCAGAGTGCCGGGGAAACCGCCGGTGCGCAGGAGGCGGGAGCCGCCGAGTCCATTCGTCAGGTAGCGGGCCTGCAGGCGGAGGTCGGGCAGCGCCTCGTTTCTCGACAGCCTGATGTTGGTCTCGCCGATGGCGATCTGCGTCCGCGCTTCCGCGATGTCGGGGCGCTCGGCCAGCGCGCGACGGACCGCCGCGTCGATGTCGGGAGGGGCTCCGGGAGGCGGTACGGCATCGGACGGCTCCAGCCTGGTCGTCCAGAAGTCCGTGCGCCGGGGGCTGAACACCGTGGTCCGCAGCACGTCCTCGGCCTGAAGCGCGGCCGTGCGGGCAACGATCAGGTTCTCGCGGCGTTGTGCCACCTCCGCACGGGCGGTGACGAGGTCCAGGGGGGGCGACTGGCCGACGTCCACCCTGGCGCGATTCGTACGTTCGAGCTCCAGCGCGAGGTCGAGCGATCGCTGCTGCACATCCACCGAGGCCCGGGCCGACGCGAGGTTCCAGTAGGCGCTCTCGGCGTCCGCGGAGGTGCGGGCCACGCGCTCTTGCAGGCGCAGATCGGCGATGGTGCGGTTCTGCAGCGCCAGCTCGACCTGGCCGCGCACAGCGTCCGTTCTGAAATTCCGCAGCAGCGGTTGCGAGAAGACCGCCTGGATGGACGACGTGATCGACGGTGTGAACGTGGAGAGCGGGTTCGTCGTCGCCGTTCGCGCGGAGTTGAAGGACACGTCGTATGTGCCTCCCCCCCACGGGAGCAGCTGCCCGACCCCCGCCGAACCGGACCAGTAATTGGTCTGCAGCCTCGAGTCTCCGGAGAACAGATTGCTCGAAGGCGTCTGCTCGCTGTTGCGCTGGAGCGCGCTCGACAGCGTTGGCACGAACGCACTTCGCGCCGCCGCGAGGCGCTCGGCGCTGATCGCAGGATCGAGCCGGTCGGCCGCGAGCCCGGAGTCGTTCTCGAGCGCGAACCGCACCACGTCGTCACGGGTAAGCCTCAGCACCTCGGCGGCTGGCGCCTGGACGGCGGGCGCGGCAGGCTGCCCATGCGCCTCAGCGGGCAGGAGCATCAGCACGGCCAGCAGGGAGGCGGTTGCCGCAGCCGGTCCACCGGTGCGCCGCCACCGCCACAGCCGCACTCTGGACATGTCGTCGAAGAGCGAGTATGCAACCGGCGTCGCCACGAGCGTCAGAATCAGGACGAGCGACTGCCCCCCGATGATGACGAAGCCGATGGCCCGGTTCGTCGCTGCGCCCACTCCGCTCGACAGCACGAGCGGGATCATCCCGGCGACGAAAGCGAACGTCGTCATCAGGATGGGCCGCAGCCGGTCGCGGCTCGCCTGGAGGATCGCGGCATCGCGATCCATGCCCCGCTCGCGGAGCTGGATCGCGTGGTCAATCTGCAGAATCGAGTTCTTCTTCACGACCCCGAACAGCACCAGCAGCCCGAGGGCCGAAAAGACGTTCAGCGACTGCCCCGTGATGATGATGGACAAGAGCGCGAACGGCAGCGTCAGAGGCAGCGAGAGCAGAATCGTGACCGGGTGGAGCCAGGATTCGAACTGCGCCGCGAGAATCAGATACATGAAGACGAGCGACAGCGCGAACGCGAGCAGGAAGTTCTGGGCCGCGCGCGCGAGCTCGCGGGACCGCCCGGCGAACCGGGTGCTGTAGCCTGGCCCCATGCCCAGCGATTCGGCCGCGCGCGTCATGGCCGCCATGGCGGGGGTCTGGGACACGCCGGATTCCAGCCCGGCGAAGACGGTCACCTGGCGCTGCCGGTTCAGCCTGCTGATCTCCGACGGCGCGGTGCCGGGCGTGAAGCCCGCGATGTTGTTGAGCGGGACGCTGCCGAGCCGCGCCGACGGGACGGTCATCTGTCCGATGGCCTCGGCGCTCTGCCGATCCCCCTGTGCCGCCCGGACGTGCACCTCGTACTGCTCGCCCCCCTCGTTATACGTCGTCACCTGATCTCCTCCTACCAACAGACGAAGCGCCTCGGCCGCGTCGGACACCTGGATCCCCAGGTCCGCGGCCTTCAACCGGTCGAGATTCACCGACAGCTCCGGCTTGCCGACGTTCAGCGAGGTGTCTACGTCCACGACGCCCGGCTCCTTCCTGACGGCCGCGGCAATGGCGTCTGCATAGCGTTCGAGCGCCTTGAGATCGGGACCGTTGATCGTGAACTGAATCTCGGCATTCTGGTTGCCGCCTCCCCCGATGGTGGCGACGGGACGGACGCCGGTTCGCAGGTTTGCCGCGGCGGCCGCCGGCAGTACGTTCTGGCGGACGTCGTTCATGACGGCGAACTGGTCGCGGTCGCGCCGGTTCACCGGCTCGAGGCGGACGTACACGGTTCCAAGGTTCTGCGTGCGCGCGGGGTCGTCGCCGACCGACACCAGAGTGTATTCGACCTCCGGGAGCTCCCGAACCCTGGCCGCGAGCCGGTTGGCGATGATGTCGGTTGCGTCGAGGCTCGTGCCCTCCGGCGCCCGCAGCCCGATCTCGAACTCCGACTGGTCGTCATTGGGCAGGAAGTTCTTGTTGGCGATCATG
>JALZOC010000364.1 GCA_030857365.1 Acidobacteriota bacterium | reverse complement strand
GATCGCGATCGGGCGATTGCGCGCGCACGCACGCCCTCGCTCGAAGTCCGCACGGCGACGTCGGTGGCGCTCGATCGGACGTTCGACGGGCGGCTGACGGCATCCGAGATCGAGGTCATCGACTTCTCGCGCGTCGCCGGGCGCCCGTTCGGCCCGCGGTTCGGGACGCTCGTCCACGCGACGCTCGCCATCGTGCCGCTCGACGCGAGCGAACAGGTGATCGCGGCCGTCGCCCGCGCGCAAGGGCAGATTCTCCTGACGGGAGGACGGGACGGGTATGCGGACGAGGAGCTGTATGCCGCGGTGGAGGTCGTTTCGACGCTGCTGCGGGATCCGCTGTTCGACCGCGTCCGTCAGGCAGACCGCGACGGCCGCTGCGACCGCGAGCTGCCGATTGCGTGGACGGCTCCGGACGGCACTATGGTCGAGGGCACCATCGACCTCGCGTTCGAAGACGCCGCGGGGCTGACGGTCGTGGACTTCAAGACCGATCGTGAGCTCTCGGCCGATCTCGACCGATACCGGCGCCAGCTGTCGGTCTACTGCCAGGCGCTCAGCGCCTTCCGGCAAACGACCGCCCGCGGGATCCTCGCGAGAGTCTGATTCCGCACGGCACGCGCGACCCGTCCGGTGTCTTGACGAGGTCCGGCGCGTGAATCCACTCTTAGTCGTCGCGCGTCTGCCCCCGGCCCGCCTTCACTTCCGCACGCTTCTTCTTCGAGACCAGGCGGCGTTCCCTGGCGGCGATGCCTGGCCGTGTCGGCCGCCGCTTCTTCGGCCGCCGCGAGGCTGCCTCGATGAGCGCGATGAGCCGCTCACGAGCGGCTTCACGGTTTCGTGCCTGCGTGCGATGCTCCCGGGCATCGATGACCAGCACGCCCTCGGTCGTCATCCGGCTGCCCGCAGCCGCCCGCAGCCGCTCCTTGATCTCGAGGGGCAGCGACGACTCCTCGACGTCGAACCGCAGCTGCACCGCGGTCGAGACTTTGTTGACGTTCTGGCCGCCGGGTCCGGAGGCGCGGACGAACCGTTCCTCGACCTCATCGTCCTGGATCGACAGGGTGTCGCTGATCCGGATCATCAGCCGGGCGTTTTAGTCTTTTGGGTTTTAGGTTTACGGCTCGGGTCAGCTCCTGCGGGTGCCGGTCAGCCGCAGCAGCATGATGAACAGATTGATGAAATCGAGGTAGAGCGTCAGCGCGCCCACGACGGCGTAGGATCCCGTCTGGCCGTTCGGCATTGCCAGCGCCATCGCCTTCAGGCGCTGTGCGTCATAAGCGGTCAGGCCGGTGAACACGATCACACCGATGAACGAGAGCACGAACTGGAAGGCATCGTTCTGCCAGAACATGCCCACGACCGAGGCGATCACGACGCCGATGAGGCCCATGAACAGGAACTGCCCCCAGCCCGCCAGGCTGCGTTTCGTAACCGTCCCGTACGTCGCAAGGGCGCCGAACGTGCCGGCCGTCACCATGAAGGTCGTCGCGATCGACTGACCGGTGAAGGCGAGCAGCAGGAACGACATCGTCACACCGGTCAGCGCGGAGTACAGCAGGAAGAGCATCGAAGCGGTGGCGGGAGCCATCGTCGCGGCGCGCGCCGAGAGCCAGACCACGATGCCGATCTGCGAGAGCATCAGGCCCCAGAAGATCAGCCGGTTACTGGCGATCGTGAACACGAGCTCCGGGGTCCCGGCGACGACGGTGGCGACGAGCGCCGTGACGGCAAGCCCGGCAGCCATCCAGCCGTAGACGGAGCGGAGGAACACCGTCACCCGCTCGTCGGCCGCGTAGGGTCTGCTGAATGCGGTGTCGGGTGTGACTTCGTCGAACCGTGCCATGCGCCTGCCTCCGTGTTATCCGATCCTCGAATGCTAGCACGTTGCGCCGGCGTGCAGCGGCAACCCGGCTCCGTTGGTGACCGCACGACTCGCTTCGGGCCCCTTTCTTCGGGGCTCAGCTGTGATCGGGGGACGGCGTGGCTATAATCGATGAGGAAGGTCAAGCGTGCCATCACGGTGTGGACCGCCGACTTCGATCGCACCTGATTCGCACCGTGAACGTGACGGAAATGAACGAGGGGAGGCAGCATGGCGAAATCCCAACAGTGCGCGCATCCTGGATGCTCGTGCACCGTCGAGGCGTCGAGCGAGTTCGGCAAGTACTGCAGCGAGCACTGCAAGGACGCGAAGGGGATGACGGAGCTGCGCTGCGGATGCAATCATCCGGGCTGCCGCTGACCGGCAGCCGCGCTCTACACCGGCGATTGATCTGACGTCAGGTGGTCGGCAACGTCTGCCGCCGGCGCCTCGAGGCGGGAATCCGCGGCCCCCTGGCCTGAGCCGGGTCCGGCCAGCGGGAGTCGCAGCGTAAAGATCGATCCCCGTCCTTTTCCTGGACTCTGGGCGTGGACGGAGCCGCCGTGCAGTTCCGTGAGGTAGCGCACGAGCGCGAGTCCGATCCCGAGCCCCGAATGCGTGCGCGTGGTGTCGGCCGTTTCCTGGCGGAAACGATCGAAGACGAACGGGAGAAACTCCGGGTCAATCCCTTCACCGTTGTCGGCGACGCGGACGACCGCCTCCTGCCCTTCGATCGCGATCCGCACGTCCACCTGCCCGCCGCGGGGTGTGAACTTGAGCGAGTTCGAGAGGAGGTTCCAGAGGATTTGCTGGAGACGGGCCGGGTCCGCCGTGGCCACCGCGTCCGATGCTGCCTCCACTGTGAGGGAGATCTGGCGGGCCGCGGCCGTCGGTCGCACGGACTCCACCGCCGCGCGGAGCGCGTCCGACAGCGGCATCGAACGCATCTCCAGGCGGAATGTGCCGCGGACTATGCGCGACATGTCGAGCAGGTCGTCGATGAGCTGCGCCTGCGCGCGCGTATTCCGTTCGATGACACTGAGCGCATGCGCCTCCCGGGCGGGGTCGAGATGGCCGCCTTGGAGCAGCGCCACCCAGCCGTAAATCGCATTCAGCGGTGTCCGGAGCTCATGAGAGACCGTCGCGACGAACTCGTCCTTCGCACGGCTCAGCGCCTCGGCGGCACGCCGGGCCGTCTGCTCCTGCTCGAACAGCATCGCGCGATTCCGGTCCACCTCCCGCTGGGCCTCGTCACG
This sequence comes from Acidobacteriota bacterium, assembly GCA_030857365.1. GTDB lineage: Bacteria > Acidobacteriota > Vicinamibacteria > Vicinamibacterales > 2-12-FULL-66-21 > JALZOC01. Next base: position 1,099 of record JALZOC010000364.1, on the reverse strand, counting down.
CTCTCGCAGGCGCGCCTGCAGCGTGCCCGCTGCGGCCCGAAGGGCCGTGGAGAGATCGTCGGCCTCCGCGATGCGCGATCGGAACGACGCGATCGCCTCGCCGCGGGCCAGCGACTGCGCGGCGGCTGCCGCGGCGCGATGCGTGCGCACCACCCCACGGCTCAAGTAGCCGGCGAGGACGATCCCCGCGCCGAGAATCACCACGCCGAGCGCGATCAGCATCAGGAACGACCGTCGAATCGGCCCGTCGATAGCCTGCGACGGCAGTCCGACGCCGACCGTCCAGCCCGTGACGGGGGAGCGCGCCCACGCGGCGTACGCCGGCGTGCCTTCGAGCAGGACCGAGCGCCAGCTTCCCTCCGCCCCCGAGCGGCTGTGCTCGATGAAGTCGGCGGTCGGCGCCTGGCCGACATACCGCTCCGGGTGGAGCGTTCTCGCGATGATCATGCGATTGCCGTCGAGCAGAGTCACGACCGATCCCGCCGGCAGGCGCGTACGATCCAGGAGGCTCTGGAACGCGCGGGCATACAGGCGCACACCCAGCGCGTACGTGACGGCCGCGGTGTTCCGGGCCCTGATCGGGATGCCAATCGGGATCACCCATTCGCCGGTCAGCCGATCCTGCCGCAGCGTCGCCACGGCCGGCTGGCCGGTCTCGAACACGGCCCGTGCCCAGTCGTTCACCGGTGCCGGACGCTCGCCAGCAACAGTGTGCGTATCCGCGATCACCCGCAGTGCGGGATCGACCAGCCTGACGGCTTCCCACGCGGGGTGGTGCGGAATCATCCGCGCGGCCAGCCCGGTGAACCGCGCCATGTCCGGATCCTCGATTTCATCCAGCCCGGCGAGGACGTGCAGCGCCGCGAACGCGCGGCCCACTTCGTCATCGATCGCCTCGGAGACCGTACGCGCCTGCTGGATGTTCTGTGCGTCCACCTGCACCTGCTGCTGCGACCAGGAGGTCCAGATGAGGCGCGCAGCAAACAGCCCAAGCGGAAGTGTGGTGGCGAGCACCAGCAGCGCCAGGATCGTGCGAAGGTGAACCCGGCGGCGCGGCAGCCTCACTCCGTCAACCCCGCCATCCCGAACAGGATCGTGG
>JALZOC010000363.1 GCA_030857365.1 Acidobacteriota bacterium | reverse complement strand
TGGTGCTGCATGCGCGAGGCGAACGTCATCTTCTTGAACGGGCCGACGAAGTGCCAGTTCTGGGCGCCGGCCTCGAGGTCCCCCACGATCTCGATCTCACGCGGATCCCCGCAGCCGAGGCCGAGGTCGTGGGCCATCCGGATGAACTTGATCGACAGCGGGTCGAACCCCATCAGCTTTGCCGCGACGGCGTCGATCGCCACCTGGTCGGCGCTCGCCAGGATGACGTCCTTCGTGTACGGCATCATGCACCGGGGCCCGGGGCCGTCTCCCGCGAAGGTCCCGTCCATCACGGCGAACACGCCGCGGTGAATCTTCTTCTGGATCATCAGCAAATCCACGAGCGTTTCGTGGATGACGGGGTGCGTCCAGTGCCGGTGCTCGTTGAGAAGGCCGCCAAAGGCATTCTTCATCGCTCCCGTCGTCGTCGTGAAGACGTGGGTCTTCACCGTCGGCAGGTGGATGATGTTCTCGCCGATGAACCGCTTCGGGATCATGAACCCCTTCGGGTACACCCCGTTCAGGCACGTGAACTTCTTCGTCAGGTCGCCGACCGCCTCCCGGATGTTGATCCACTCTTCCGTCTCGTAGATGTGGATGTTCCGCAGCCCGTGGGCGCTCACGACGTTGAGCTGCTTGTTCTCGCGCTCCCCCAGGTGCGCATCGATCACCACCGTGCGGTTATGGCAGGCGTGGATCAGCGCGGGATCGTACCCGTCCTGCTTCATCGCGCGGATCACCCCGTCGAGCTGCCAGGGCGTGGTCGAGGTCGCCGGAAAGAAGAAGTGCCACGAGATGTTCACCTTCAGCGCGGTGTCGGCGTCTTTCGCGACGACGTCCTGGTACCCCGCGAGGTTCATCAGGGAGTGGTAGTCCCGGAGGACCGTGCCGGGCCGGGTGCGGAGAATCGCGACGCGTGATTTGGCCATCGGAATGCCTAGCTGATCAAGCCTTCGAGGAAGGCCACGTCGGGGCCGTAGATGACGAAGGCGGCGGCGAGCGCCCAGAGTGCGACGCAGGTCAGCAGGGGACGGTCGTTCAACAGCATCTCAGCCGGACTGCCCCCTCCCTCTTTCTGGTGCACGAGATAAAGGTACCGGAAGATGCCATAGAGGGGAAACGGCAGCGTCAGGCCCAGCATGCGGGTATGAAACTTTTCGACCGTCTCGGGACTGACGGTGTAGATCGCGTAAGCGACGAGCGTCGACGCGGTCACGACGGAGATCATCTGGTCGAGCAGATAGGGCGTGTACTCCTCGAGGATGCGGCGGTGGCTCGTGGCGCCGTCGGCGAGCAGGACCAGCTCGTGGCGTCGCTTGCTCAGCGCGAGGAAGAGCGCCAGCAGGATCGTGAGGAAGAGCAGCCAGTGGCTGATGGGTACGTCGATCACGACCGCCCCGGCCGCCGCCCGCAACACGAACCCGATGGCAATCGTGAGCACGTCGATGATCACGATGTGCTTCAGCGGACCCGAATACAACGCGAGCAGCGCCACGTACGCCGCCCCGATCGCGCCGAATGCCGGACGGAGCCAGAACGCCGCGAGAAGCGCGGCCGTGCCGAGCACCGCGGCCGCGGCGAGAGCGACTCCGACCGGCACGGCCCCCGACGCAATCGGGCGGTGCTGCTTGATGGGATGTTGACGATCCGACTCCCGGTCCGCGACGTCGTTGAGGAGGTAGACAACGCCGGACAGAATGCAGAAGACGGCGAAGGCGGCCACGGCGTACAGCACCGACCGCACGTCCTGGAGGCGCTGACCGAACATCAGGGCGGCGAAGATGATGAGGTTCTTCGTCCACTGGGAGGGCCGCAGCGACTGGACGAGGCTCAGGGCAAGCGGCCGCACGGGAGCGCCGAGGCGCTCTTGGCGAGGCTCGCCCCGCTCGATGGTCTCCGAAATTATGTGTCGCGCCATGAGAGCGCGGCGGGTACGCGCGCGGCCGGGCTAGCTGCCGAAGCTCTTGAGTGCTTCCGGTTCGGACTCATACGTCTCGAACACGGTCAGCAGCTTGGTGATGGCCAGCAGATCTTGTATCCGCTTGGTGAGGTTCAGCAGCTTCAGCTTCCCCCCCTGCCGGCTTACGGTGGTGTAGGTGCGGACGATCTCACCGAGGCCGGCGCTGTCGATATACGGCACGCCTTCCAGGTTGAGCAGCAGCTGCTTCCGGTCCTGCTGGATGAGCGAGTTGATCTTGTCCTTCAGGAGCTCGTCGCCTTCGCCGAGCGTCATCTTGCCCTTGAGGTCCAGAATGGTCACGCCGTCGACGACCCGTTCGTCGATGTTCATCGCCGCTCCTCCAAGCCTGGCCGTTGCCCGCGGGACCGTCCAGCCCCCACCGTCTGGCTGACGTTCTACCGCCGGAAGCATCGCCCCAGCCCCAACTGTTCAGACGAAATAGACCGGGCAGCGTACTACGCGAGTTCAGACAGTGTCAAGAAATGCAAGGGTTTCGTGTCACGGGTTTCCCCCCGGCGTCGTCCCCCCGGCCTTCCGCCCCGGGATCGGACCCCGGGCGCCCGTTCACGTACTCGCCTGTCCGCCGGCGGGGCCGCGTCCTCCACGAATCGTCTGGACGACCACGTAGAGGATCGGGATGAAGATGATGTTGAGGAACGTCGACAGGACCATGCCGCCGGCCACCGACGTGCCGACCGAATTGCGCGCCTCCGCCCCGGCGCCCGACGCGAACACGAGCGGCAGGACTCCCAGGATGAAGGCCAGCGACGTCATCAGGATCGGGCGCAGCCGTATCCGTGCGGCCTCCACGGCCGCTTCCACGACACTCAGTCCCCTCTGCCGCAACTGCTCCGCGAACTCGACAATCAGAATCGCGTTCTTGGCCGCCAGCCCGATGAGCATCACGAGCCCGATTTGACAGTAGACGTCGTTGGCGAAGCCGCGCATCCACTGCGCGCTGAGCGCCCCGAGCACGGCCAGCGGCACCCCGAGCAGCACGATGAAGGGGAGGATCAGGCTTTCGTACTGCGCCGCCAGCGTCAGGTAGACGAGCAGCAGCGCCAGGCCGAAGATGAGGAACGACTGCCGCCCCGCCTTGCTCTCCTCCAGAGACAGCCCCGACCACGCGTACGTCATCCCCTGGGGCAGCGTACGCGCGGCAAGCCGTTCCATCTCCTCCAGCGCCTGTCCCGAGCTGAACCCGGGAGCGGCCGACCCGTTGATCGTCGTGGACCGGAACAGGTTGAAATGACTGATGACCTGCGGCGCCGTCGACTCGGAGACCCGGATCACGCTCTCGAGCGGCACCATCTCCCCCGCGCCGTTACGAACGTAGAACTGCTTCAACCCCGCGGGGTCCGACCGGAATGCCTGGTCCGCCTGCACGTACACACGGTAAGCGCGGTTGTTGAACTCGAAGTCGTTCACGTACTGGGAGCCGAGGTATATCTGCAGCGCGCTCGTCACTTCTCCGACCGGGAGCCCGAGCGCCAGCGCGCGGTCCCGATCGATCTGGACCGTCAGCTGCGGGTCGTTCACCGTGAAGGATGTGAAGAGGCTCCTCAGCTTCGGCGACGCGTTCCCGGCGGCGGCCATCGCATACGTCGCGCTGGCCAGCGCGTTGATGTCCGTTCCCGCCTGGTCCAGCACCTGGAACTGGAATCCGCCGAACGCCCCGAGTCCCGGGATCGAAGGGGGCGCGGTCGCGAACACGTTCGCGCCGCTGATCCCGGCAAACTGCGCCGACACGCGCCCGAGCACCGTCTGAAGCGAATGTTCCGCTCCCTCCCGCTCGGCGAACGGCTTCAGACTGGTGAAGATGAGCCCCTGGTTCGGCGCCGCGCCGCTGAAGCTGAACCCCATGACCGAAAAGACACCGGCGATTTCCGGATCCTTCAACAGGATCTGTTCGGCCTGCCGGGCGATCTCGCCCGTGTACTGCAGCGACGCGCCGGCCGGCGCCTGGACGATGGAGATGAAGAACCCCTGGTCCTCGGCCGGGACGAACGCCTGCGGCACGGAGCGGTACACCCAGAACGTCAGTCCAAGCGCCGCGGCAAAGACGAGAACGACGGCCCACCGGAGCCGCATGAGCCGGCCGAGCACCGAGACATAGGCGTTCGTACCGGCCGTGATGACGCGCTCGACGTTCGAAAAGATCACGCCCTTGCCGTGATGGCTCCGGTCGAGGAGCAGCGCCGACAGCGCCGGCGTGAGTGTCAGCGCGTTGAACGCCGACAACGCGACCGCGAACGCGATCGTG
>JALZOC010000362.1 GCA_030857365.1 Acidobacteriota bacterium | reverse complement strand
CCGTTCGAGCGCCTGCGCGCAATGTTGCGCCACCGAGACGAGGAGCGCCTGATACTCCTCGTCGAAGTTGACGGGCGCGGTGAAATAAAACGCCAGCACGCCGGCGGGCGCCCCGTCGACGATCAGCGGCAGGGTGGCCGACGACACGTAGCCGCCGTCGGCGGCCAGGGTCGCGGACGTGCTGTATCGCTCCTGCCACTCGTCGAACGAGGCGACGAAGACCGGCTTCTTCGTCGCGATCGCGTGGGTGGCGCAGAGGCCCTCTTCGGCATCGATGACGTGGGGTGCGGGCGCAGAATCCGCCTGCGGCATGTCCGAGAACAGCGCTTCGAACTGCGACCCGTTCTCGACGAGCCGCCAGATCTCGCCGTTGGTGGCGCCGAGCACCTTGCTCCCGTGGTGGACGACGGCTCTCGCGACGGCGTCGATCGTCGCGGCTTCCGACAACGCCGATGCCAGTACGTGCAGCCGTTCGGTGCGCGCCGCGAGTGCGCGGAACCGCGTCTCGCTCGACCGCAGCGCCAGTTCAACCTTCTGCCGCTCGGCGAGCTCACGGTCCGCGCGGGCCTGAAGGGCCTCGGCCTCGGCGCGGGCGCGAAGCGCCGCCTCGAGCTGGAACGTGCGGTCGAGCGCCTGGGCGGCCCGTCCGCTGAGCGCCAGCAGGTACTCGCGGTCCTCGGCGCTCCATTCGCGCGGCTCCCGGAACTCGAGCTGCACGACGGCCAGCGCGCGGCTTCCAAGAATGATGGGAACGGCCGCAAGCGCCGAAAAGGAGGCCCGCGTGCCGGAAGAGGCCCCCGCCGGGTACTCGCGGGCATACGCGTCGGCAGAAGCCAGGATGACCGGCGCGCCGCAGGCCATCGCGTCCGCGGCAGGACTCTTCCCCGCTCCGTTCACCTCCGCGCGCGCCGCCTGTTCCTGCTCGTCGTATCCAATCGCCCGGGCAGCCTCCATCGTCCCGCCCTCGGCGCCGACCAGGACCAGGAGCCCCGCGTCCCCCTTGAAAGCGTGCAGCGGTTCCTGCAGAGCGGCGTCGATGACGCCGGCTGATGTTCGTGCCTGCGCCAGGGCCGCTGTCAGCTGGGCGAGGCGGTCGGCGTGCGCGGCGGTGCGTTCGGCCCGAAGGCGGCGCGTGTGGGCGTCGGCCGCGGAGCGTTGGATCCGCCCGGCCAGCAGGCAGAACCCAACCCAGGCCGCGCCGTGCCCGAACCACGCGATCGTTTCGGCCGGCGTCCCCAGGGTCAGGAGCGATCCGGGCTCCAGGATGAAGAAGTCGCTCGCGACCACCGACAGGATGGTCGCGGCCAGGCCCGGGCCGACCCCCCCGAGCCAGACGGCGAGCCCCACAGCAAGACCGAAGGGCGCCATGGCAAACACGGACGCGGGGGATCGCACCACCACCGCGACCCAGGTGGCGAGCGTGGCGGCAAGCACACTGAAGCCGAAGCGCGGGATAGGGCCGGACGTCTTGAAGTACGCGTCGGGGTGCATGGCGCCTCCGCCCTGCCTGGCTGGGGGGGTCGATTGGGTCATCACTTCATCCGGCTGTGGCCGGAAGGTCCGCAGAGCAGGTCGACTCACGCATTGAAAGCCGGACCGCAATTGCTGGTCCAGATGAAAACGGCCGAAATTATGGACGAGATTACGGAACGCCCTGTGGGGACGGGGAAAAGTGTCTTGAAGTTACACGGGACGGTTGTAGGAAATACACGGTACTCGAGACACCGACGGACGCTGATCCGCTGCCAATGGGATGTATCGCGCGTTTCCATTGATGAGCGCTTTCTTGCCTGCTTTGGTCGCGCTGCGGAGTACCTTTTTCTGCCGATCGATGCGTTTCTCGCAGAAGCCGGGCAGGTATATCTGGAACCGGACTTGCTCTAAACCAGCCGTGGCCGTCGAACTCGTGCTCGGGCGTCTTGCCGCGTGCTGTGTGCGTCCGGCGGCGGCGTGGAATCGGCTCCCCCCGTCAGGGCGGACCGTAGTGGTGGCCGCGTATGTCGGCGCCAGCTACCTGACGGTGCTCACCGTTTTGCTTATCGCGTCCTGACGCGAAGCGTCCGACCCCGTCCCCGGGGACCTCCGTCAGCGCAGGCGCTGCCGCCTCGCCGTATATTCGCGGCCGGCTTCCGTGTCCGTGAAGATTTCCGGCGCGCCCCACAGAACGGTCCCCGCCACGTTCTGGGTCGCGTCGGCGGCCAGAACGACCCTCCAGGTAATCCGATCCGGACGATAGAATAGGCTCCACTTCCATCCTGCATAGGCGGACAGGTCGGCGCGGAGTTCGACCCAGTTGCGATCGCCCGGCGGAAGAATCAGCTCCGTGAGTCCCTCATAGATCCGGTGATCGCTGACGCCGACGCGCAGACGGACAGCGGCCGCCGGCACGCCTGCAGGGGAATCCGCGAGCGCGACGAACGCGCGAAGCACGCCCCTTCGGGGCAGAGGAAGCGCCAGCGTGAGGCGGCTGGGCACAGGCGCCGCGACGGCCCGTCGCATGACGCCACCTGCCTGGTGCTCCGTCAGCGTGAAACCGAGAGGCGGCCGCTTGTCGGCAGCGCCGAACTCGCGAATGAGGTCGACAACGGGGACGGGAGCAGAAGGAGTGGAAGACCGGCAGCCGCCCAGGACGATTGCGGCCACGAGACAGTGGACGTATCGAACTCTGGCGATCGCGTTGAGCATTCTGTTCCTGGCGTCGGTGGCGCGATTCTACCATCCCGGGACGGGCTTCACGGCGCTCATCGGCTTCCCCGCGGGGCACGAGCACGAGGCGCCCGCGATGCGCGACGTGCCGCACTTCGACTATCCCGCGTGGGCGAGCTACGACGGCCAGTTCTATGCGCAGCGCGCGCTGGACCCCCTCTGCCGGGATCCCCTCGTCGATCGCGCGATGGATCTCGCCCCTTTCCGTGCGCGGCGCATCCTGTTCAGCTGGACGGCGTACGCCATCGGACTCGGCCGTCCCGCCTGGATCATCGAAGCGTATGCGCTGCAGAACGTCGCGTGCTGGCTGCTGCTCGCGTGGCTGCTCACGCGGTGGATTCCTCCGACGTCGGGACGGGGTCTTGCCCTCTGGACCGCGTGCCTGTTCTCGCACGGCGTGCTGTGGTCCGTCCGTTTCGCGCTGCTCGACGGGCCCAGCCTGGTGCTGACGGTCTGCGCGGTGTGGGCGGTCGAGCGCGGGCGCCCGCTCCTGTCGGCCGCCGTGGTGGGCATCGCGGGTCTCGCCAGGGAGACGAACCTGCTCGTGGCAGCGGCACAGTCGCTCCCCCGGGATCGCCGATCGTGGATGCGCCTTGCGGCGGCGGGCGCGATCGCGGCTGTTCCGCTTCTGCTGTGGGAGGACTACCTGCGCTCCGTCTACCGCTCGACCATCTTCGTGGGGACGGACCAGTTCACGATTCCCGGAGCGGCCGTGGCGGCGAGCTGGATCCGTACGCTGCAGGAGGTCCGGAGAGCAGGGGTATTCTCGGGTCACGGGCTTGCGCTCGCGCTCGTATCGTCACTGTTCGTGCAGGCCCTCTACATGCTCGTCCGCCGCGAGTACCGCTCGCCCTGGTGGCGGGTCGCCGTGCCGTACGTCGTCCTGCTGCTCCTGCTCGACAGTGTGCTCGCAAATCCCCACACCGGCGCGATCACGCGCGTGCTGCTGCCGCTGACAGCGGGATTCAACATCCTGCTGGCGAGCGAGACCCGGCCGGCGCCGTTCTGGATCTGGTTCACCGCCGGCAACCTCCACCTGCTCTCGGCCGTGACCGTGATGCCACTGCTTCCCTGGTGATGACAGTGGCCCCATTCACTCGTCGGTTTTCCAGTGGATCCGCTCAAAGGGGACGGCCTCGGCGCTCCCGTGCGCGATGTGCTTCATGATCTGGCGCGCGTGGTGCCGCCCGTTCTCGATGAACCAGCGCCCGGTCTGATACCCGCCGCACACGGTGCCGGCCAGATACACCCCGGGGCGCGTGGACTCGAATGTCGCCGCGTCGAGCACGGGCGTCCGATACGGGTCGTCCGCGATGTGGATGCCGAGCCCCTCAAGAAAACCGTAGTCGGGATGGTACCCGGTCATCGCCAGCACCCAGTCGTTCTCGATCTCCAGCGGACCCTCGGGCGTCCGGAGCGCCAGCGTCCGCTCGCCTATCGACTCGATCGTCGTTCCGAAAAACGCTCGAATACTCCCCTCGGCAATCCGGTTCTCGAGATCGGGTTTGATCCAGTATTT
>JALZOC010000361.1 GCA_030857365.1 Acidobacteriota bacterium | reverse complement strand
CCCCCCGGCCACACGTCGACGTCCGTCAGAGCTTCGCGTCGCAGCCCTGCGCCTCCGAGCGATCGCGCTCGCGGCATCACCTTCGTCGAACGAATGACTGCTCAACGCGTTACACGTTCCTCCGCGCGTCTCCGTGCACTCCGTGTCTCCGTGTCGGATGTTCGATGCGGCCTCTGTTGGCTCCCTGCCTCCCGCGCACCGATATAATCGCCCTCGTGTCGTCTCCCCTCTGGACCCCCTCTCCAGACCGCATCGCGCGAGCGCGGATCACCGCCTTCATGCAGTCGCTGGGGGAGACCCACGGCGTCGAGCTGCCGGACTACGCCGCGCTCTATCAGTTTTCAATCGACAGGCCGTCGGACTTCTGGCGGGCGGTGTGGACGTTCTGTGACATCCGCGGCTACATGGGCGACCGGACCGTCGTCGATCTCCACCGGATGCCCGGCGCCCGCTTTTTCCCCGACGCCAGGATCAACTTCGCCGAGAACGTGCTGCGGCGGCGCGACGACGGGGCCGCACTTGTCTTCAAGACCGAAGGACGGCCGAGCAGGACGGTCAGTCACGCCGACCTCTATGCGCAGGTTGCCCGGTTCGCGACGGCGCTGCGCACGGCGGGCATCACGCCCGGAGATCGCGTCGCCGGCTACCTGCCGAACATGCCCGAAGCGATGATTGCGGCGCTCGGCGCGGCCGCCATTGGCGCGGTGTGGAGCTCCTGTTCGCCCGACTTCGGCGTCCAGGGTGTCGTCGATCGCTTCGGGCAGATCGCGCCACGAGTGCTCGTCACGGCGGACGCGTATCACTACGCAGGCCGGACTCACGAGGTGCTCCCGCGCATCGAAGAGATTCTGGAGATGCTCCCCTCCGTCGAACGGACCGTCATCGTTCCGTATGTGGAAGCCGCGCCAGCGGTCACCGGCATTCCGCACGGCGTACTCTGGCCCGAGTTCCTCGGCGGCGGCGAGCCGGGGGAGTTCGAGTTCGAGCGGTTCCCCTTCGATCAGCCCCTGTACATCCTGTATTCGTCCGGCACGACGGGCGTTCCGAAATGCATTGTCCACGGTGCGGGCGGCACGCTGATCCAGCACCTGAAGGAACACCAGCTTCACTGCGACATTCACCCCGGCGATCGGGTGTTCTACTACACGACCTGCGGCTGGATGATGTGGAACTGGCTGCTGACCGCCCTCGCCTCGCGCGCCACGCTGCTGCTGTACGACGGCGCACCTTTTTACCCAGACGGGAACGTGCTGTTCGACTTCGCCGACGAAACGGGGATGACGCTGTTCGGGACCTCCGCCAGGTTCATCGATGCCGTGGCGAAGTCCGGACTCTCTCCGTCGGCGTCTCATCGTCTGGAAACGCTACGGACCATCACCTCCACCGGATCGCCGCTGGCTCCGGAGAGCTTCGATTTCGTCTATCAGAGCGTGAAGCGCGATGTGCACCTCGCCTCCATCTCCGGGGGCACCGACATCGTGAGCTGCTTCGTGCTCGGGAATCCTCTCGGACCCGTGCACAGGGGAGAAATCCAGGCGCGCGGCCTCGGGATGAAGGTGGAGGTGTTCGACGAAGCCGGCGGCCCTGTCGTCGGCGCCAAGGGAGAGCTCGTCTGCACGATGCCGTTCCCGTCGATGCCAATCGGCTTCTGGAACGACCGGGACGGAGTGAAGTACCACGCCGCGTATTTCGAGCGGTATCCCGGAGTGTGGCATCACGGCGATTACGTGGAACTGACAGCGACGGGAGGCGTGATCATCTACGGCCGCTCGGACGCGGTGCTCAATCCCGGCGGGGTGCGCATCGGCACCGCGGAGATCTATCGCCAGGTCGAACAGGTCGAGGATGTGCTCGAGAGCCTGGTGATCGGACAGCAGTGGGAGCACGACGAGCGGATTGTCCTCTTCGTGCGCCTCCGGGATGGCTGTCCCTTGACGCCCGAACTGGAGAGCCGCCTGAGGGACCGCATCCGTTCGAGCACCACACCTCGACACGTGCCCGCACGGATCGTGCAGGTCACCGACATTCCGCGCACCCGGAGCGGGAAAATCGTCGAGCTCGCCGTGCGGGACGTCGTGCACGGCCGCGAGGTGCGCAATCGTGACGCCCTCGCGAACCCCGAAGCGCTCGAGCAGTTTCGACACCGGAAGGAATTGATGGCATGACGCCAGCCGCCGGCAGCCGGATCCGCGAATCGGCGAGGGAAGCCATCATCGCGCACGCGCGGGCAGAGGCGCCGCTCGAATGCTGCGGGCTGCTCCTCGGGGTCCCGGGCGTCGTGGAAGAAGCCTGCCGCACGCGAAACATGCGGCGCAGCGAAACCGCCTACCTCGTCGATCCGGCAGACCACTTCGCCGTCATTCGAAAGGGGCGCCGGAACGGGCGCGAGATCCTCGGCGCGTACCACTCGCATCCGCGGTCCCCCGCTGTGCCCTCGGCGACGGACCTGCGGGACGCCTGGGACGCGCGCTTTCTGTACGTCATCGTCTCACTCGCCGACCCGCACGCCCCCGATGTGCGCGGCTACTATCTCCAGGGCGGCGCATTCGTCGATGCTCCGCTCGCCACGATCGCGTAGCCGGTCGCACGTCGCGCGTCGACAAGCCGCACGTGGCACGTGGCACGTCGCACGGTCATCTGATGTCGCCGCCGTCGCGAATTCCCGGTCTGATCTTCACCTCGGTCGTTCCTCGCGCGACAACTTTGTTCTTCTGCTTCAGGCGGAACTCCACCCGGTAGTCGCCAGCCGACTGGAACACGTGGTCGATCGTGAAGCGGCGCTTGATCGCGCTCTTGCCTGGCTCGTACGGATCGCAATCGGCGGCTGCCTGCGAGCGCGTGTCGTCTCCCCAATCCCACTCCACCGTCGCGCAGTAGAAGTCCTGATAGTCGTCGTCGCCCCCCCGGAGCTCCGCCGTCACGACGATGCGGGCTGGCGAAAAGCCGACGACGGGCGTGGCTTTGACAGCGACGCTCGGCTTGGACTTCCTGGGATCGGCCTGTGGGGCAGCCTGTATGTCGCAGACCCCTCCGAGCACCAGAAGCCCGGGGAAAATCGCCTGACAAAATCGGCGAAGGATCGTTTGTGGCATGGAACCCTCCTGGCGCGGATAGATCGTCATTCTAACAAACCCCCTTATAATCACGGGGATGTTTTCGATCGCCTCCGTGCCGGCTCTCGACGTCAGCAGCGCATCACCCGCAGAGATCGACACCGATATCCTGGCTGTTCCTGTTTTCGAAGGGGAGCCGCTCGACGCGGACCTCAGGGCACTCGACGGCGCGACCTCTGGTGCGCTCGCCGGGGCTCTCGAATCGCGCGAACTGCAGGGGCGCTTGTACGATCTCTTCGTGACGCCGGTGACTGGCGCGTGGCGAGCCCGACGCGTGGCATTCGTCGGCGCTGGGAACCGGAAGGATTACACGACCGAGCGCCTGCGCCGTGTCGCAACCACCGTGGCGCTGCACGCGCGGCAGCGGCGGAGTCAGCGGCTGGCCTGGGTGCACCGGGGCGACCTGCCGCTCGGGTCGGCGGTGCAGGCGGCCGCGGAAGGGCTGGCCCTGTCGCTGTTCAGCGGCGACAGCCACAAGAGCGGCGAGCGCGCCGCGCCGCCATTGGTCGAGATGATCATCCTTGCCGGCGGCGGGCAGGATGCGGCTCTCCTCCGCGCCGCCGCCGAGCGCGGGCGGATCCTCGGCGAGTCCTGCAACATCGCGCGCGAGCTCTCGAACGAGCCCTCGAACGTGCTCACGCCGTCCGTATTCGCGGATCGCGCCCTCGACATTTCCCGCGCCGCCGGCTTGCAGGTCGACATCCTGGACGAGCACGCCATCGCCAAGCTCGGCATGGGGCTCCTCCTGGGCATCGCGCGCGGAAGCGCGGAGCCGCCCCGTGTCATCGTCATGCGGCATGCCCCTGCCGCGGCACCCGATGCGCCCGTGCTCGGGCTCGTCGGAAAGGGTGTGACGTTCGACACGGGCGGGATTTCGATCAAACCGGCCGAGGGGATGGAACGGATGAAGGACGACATGGCGGGCGGGGCCGCCGTCATCTGCGCCATGCGCGCCATCTCCCTGTTGAAGGCCCCCATCACAGTGATCGGCGTCGTCCCGGCAACGGAGAACATGCCCGGCGGTCGCGCGGTGAAGCCGGGAGATGTGTTGACCTCGGCCTCCGGAAAAACCGTGGAAGTCATCAACACCGACGCCGAGGGCCGTCTGATCC
>JALZOC010000360.1 GCA_030857365.1 Acidobacteriota bacterium | reverse complement strand
GGAGTCGGAAACGCTGGCCGCTTTCGTGCGAACCAGCTGGGAGCAGCGCTTCGGGTTGGTGGGGGTGGGATAGGAAGAAAGGCTGAAAGTTCGAAGGCTGAAGGCTGAAGTTGGAAGCAGGGAGGGCGCTGGAAGCCGAGAGCTGACAGCTGAGAGCTGACAGCTGAGAGACTGAGAGCATGCGTGTCATTGCCGGGGAGTTCAAGGGGCGGCGGCTGGAGGCGCCGGACTGGCCGGGGCTGCGGCCGACGTCCGACAAGCTTCGAGAGACGCTGTTCAACATCCTCGCCGTGCGAATTCGCGGGGCGCGGATGCTCGACGGCTACGCCGGCACGGGTGCCGTCGGCATAGAGGCGCTGAGCCGCGGCGCGGCGCACGTCTCGTTCGTGGAAAAGGATCCCCGGGCCACGGGGCTCATCGCGGCGAATCTGCAGCGCTGCGGCATCCGGGACCGCTATGCTATTATCCGCGCGGCGTTTCCGGGCGTCGAGACACAAGTGGCCGCCGGCGCGCACGACATCGTGTTTCTCGATCCGCCCTACGGCGCCGTCGAGCTGTCGACCGCCCTCGCCGCCGCCGCACCGCTCCTGGAACCGGAGACACTGCTGATCCTCGAGCACGCCACGCGCGACACCGTGCCGCCGCGCTGCGGCCCCCTCGCCCTGATGCGGCAGGTCCGATCGGGGGACAGTTCGCTTTCTATGTATGGGTGATAGGGGTGGTGTCGTGTCAGCACCAGACGTAAAACCGAAAAACATCCAAAACCTGAAACCCCGTCCCTGTACACCGTAAAATGATAGAAGTGATCGCCATCTATCCGGGTTCGTTCGACCCGCTGACGAACGGTCATGTCGACATCATCCGGCGGGGCTCGCGCCTGTTCGACAAGATCGTCATCGCGGTGCTCATCAACCTCGAGAAGGCGCCCCTCTTCACCGTTCCCGAACGCGTGGAGATCGCGCGGGAAGCGTTTCACGGCTCGGCCAACGTCGAAGTGGACACCTTTGACGGGCTCCTCGTGGACTACGCCCGGCGGCGGCGCGCCGGCGTCATCGTGCGGGGGCTTCGCGCGGTGTCGGATTTCGAGTTCGAGATGCAGATGGCGCTGATGAACCGGCGGCTCAATCCCGACGTCGAAACCGTGTTCATGATGCCGGCTGAACCGTATACATACGTCAGCTCGCGCCTGGTCAAAGAGGTCGTGGCGCTCGGCGGCTCGGTGCATGGCCTGGTGCCCGACAGCGTCGAGAAGCGGCTGCGCGACAAGAAGCTCGCGCGCGAAACCCTGAGGGCTTAGAGATGCTCGCGGAACGTACAAAACATATTGGCGTGTCGCCGACGATGAAGGTGGCGGCGGAGGCCGCACGGCTCAAGGCCAGCGGGGTCGACGTGGTCGACTTCGGGGCCGGCGAGCCGGACTTTCCGACGCCGCTGCACGTGTCGGCCGCGGCCCACGCCGCCATCGACGCCAACTTCACGAAGTACACCGTCAATTCCGGGACGGATGAGTTGAAGCGCGCCGTCTGCGCGCGCTACAGGGCCGACTACGGCATCGAGTACTCGCCCGCCGAAACGATCATTTCGGCGGGCGGCAAGCAGGCGCTGTACAACGCCGCCCTCTGCCTGTTCGGTCCCGGCGACGAAGTGATCACGCACATGCCCGGGTGGCCGACGCTGGTGGAGCAGATCAAGCTGTCGGAGGCCACCCCGGTCATCGTGCGAACGCACCCGGAGGATGGATTCCGTCTGCGCGCCGAGACGATCCTGGCGGCCGTCACGCCGCGCACGCGGGGCATCATCATCAACTCTCCCGGCAATCCGACGGGCGCGCTGATCGAAGAGGGGGAGCTCGCGGCACTCGCGGACGGCGTCGCGGGCAGGAACATCTGGGTCGTCCTGGACCTCTGCTACGAAAAGCTCATCTACGATCCCGCGGCCCACAACCTGCCGCGCGTCCTCGTGGAGCGGATGCGGGACCGTGCGGTGATCTGCGGATCGGCATCGAAGGCCTATGCGATGACCGGCTGGCGGTGCGGCTGGACGCTCGGCCCGGCCGCGCTCATCAGCGCCTGCAACGCACTGCAGAGCCACTCGACCTCCAACGTCAACTCGATTACGCAGAAGGCCGTCACCGCCGCGCTGAATGGCCCCCAGGACTGCGTCACGGAAATGCTCAACGAGTACCGCCGGCGCCGCGATCAGCTCTGCGCGTGGCTGGCCGCCGAGCCGCGGCTGCGCCTCGTCAAGCCGGCGGGCGCGTTCTACCTCTTTCCGGATGCCTCCGAGCTCCTGTCGCCCGACGGCATCCGCACGAGCGCGGAGCTCGCCCAGGCGATGCTGGACGAGGCGCGCGTGGCGATCACGCCCGGCGAGGCCTTCGATGCGCCCGGCTTTTTCCGCCTCTCGTATGCCACGTCGATGGAGGAGCTGCGGCGCGGGTCCGAGCGCATCCTCGCCTTCGTGAAGTCGATGGAGAACAGGAAAGCGGTCGCCGGCTGATCATTGGCCATCACCTCCGAGGTTCTCTCCGCGCTCGCCTCCATTGTGGGCGCGCCGCACATCAGGACCGACGCCGAATCGCTCCTGACCTACGGAACCGATGCGCTGAAGCGCGGCCGCGCGGCGGACGCCGTGGTGCTGCCGGCCGACACCGCGCAAGTCGCCGCCGTGGTCCGGATCTGCGCCGATCGGCAGCTCCCGATGGTCCCGCGGGGCGCGGGCACCGGATATACCGGCGGCGCCGTGCCCTCGCAGGGGGGCGTCGTCATCTCGCTCGAGCGGATGGACCGCATTGTCGAAATCGACGAAGCGAACCTTGTCGCGATCGTGCAGCCCCACGTGATCACGGGGGACCTCCAGGACGCGGTCGAACAGGTCGGCCTCTTCTATCCTCCCGATCCGGCGTCGCTGCGGCGCTCGACGCTCGGGGGCAACGTCGGGGAATGCGCCGGGGGCCCGCGGGCGTTCAAGTACGGGACGACGAAGCGGTATGTGCTGGGGCTGGAAGCCGTTCTGCCCACCGGTGACGTGATCCGCACCGGCGGCAAGACCGTGAAGAACGTGGTCGGCTACGACCTCACCCAGCTCCTCGTCGGGTCGGAGGGCACCCTCGCGATCGTCACCGAAATCATCCTCCGCCTGATCCCGAAACCGCCCGCCTGCGCGACACTGCGGGCGACGTTCCCGTCCGTCGCGTCGGCGGCCGCCGCGGTGAACAACATCATCCGGCTGCGCGTGGTGCCTGCCGCGCTCGAGCTCATCGACGGCGACTCCCTCGAGGCCGTCGCGCGCAACCTGGAGGATCGGGCGCTCGCACCGGAGGGGACGGCCGCGCTGCTGCTCATCGAGGTCGACGGGATTGCGGACGCCATCGTTCACGAGGCGCGCCTGGTCGAACAGGCCTGCGCCGAGGCGGGCGCGACGGAGGTGCTGCGCGCTCGGGACGAGCAGCAGCGACAGGACCTGTGGCGGGTGCGGCGGGAGCTGTCGCTCTCGCTGAAGATGGTGGCGTCCCTCAAGTTCAACCACGACGTCGTCGTCCCCAAAGGGCGGATTCCGGAGCTGTTCGCGCTGGTCGGGCGCATCAAGGATGAGTACGACCTTCGCATCCCGTGTTTCGGCCATGCGGGGGACGGAAACATCCACGTCAACTTCATGGTGGACGCCGACAACGCGGAGGAGATTGCGCGGGCGCACGCGGCCGAGGAGGTGCTCTTCGCCGGGGTGGTCGCCCTCGAGGGCTCCATCAGCGGGGAGCACGGCATCGGCTTCGCGAAGGCACGGTTCCTGCCGCTCGAGCTGTCGCAGGAGGAAATCGCGCTGATGAAACGGGTGAAGCGGGCCTTCGACCCCGACGGCATCCTCAACCCGGGCAAGATCTTCCCTTGAGCATTTGGTACAATCAGTGCGTCCCATGTTGCTGAAACTGCCCGCCGTTGCCCTGCTCGCCCTGTTCTCCCTCTCTCCGCCGCAGACGCCGGCCGACGAGATTGCCGCGCTCAAGCGCCAGATGCAGGAGCTCAAGGCGCAGCAGGCGGCCATGGAGCGCGACCTCCAGACCATCAAGACGATCCTGCAGCAGGCGCAGGCGCCCGCGGGCGATCCCTTCGTCTCCAAGACGATCGCGATCGCCAACGAGCCCACGCGAGGGGAGGCGTTCGCAAAGGTGACGGTGGTCGAAGTCTCGGACTTCCACTGCCCGTTCTGCAAGCGCCAGACGCTTCAGACC
>JALZOC010000029.1 GCA_030857365.1 Acidobacteriota bacterium | reverse complement strand
GACGCTGGAGCTCCTCCAGCATGATCCGGCGGCAATGGGTCACAAGACACCTCCTGTGACCCCCACCCTACCCCGACGATCGAGCGAGGCTCACGCGGAGCGTCCGCCGCGCCAGCGGCTTGGTCCTAACGCCGCACTGACGACCGATTGCGCGCGGCGAACCCCAGGAACCCCCAAGAACCCTAAGAACCTTTTGGGAGTGCAAACGCCACCACATAGTCCCCGATCGGCGGGCCGATCTGCGCTCCATGGCCCCCCGCGGAGATGACGACGTATTGCCGGCCGTCGCGGCCGAGATACGTCATCGGCGTGGACCGTGCGCTCGTGGGCAGCGTGCCCTTCCACAGTCGTTTACCGGTCCGGACGTCGAAGGCGTAGATCGCCGCTTCGAGCGTGCCGGCCGTAAACACCAGTCCTCCAGCCGTCGCGATCGGGCCGCCGAGCGCGATCGATCCCCACTCGGCGGCGTCGGGGATCTTCTCCGTGCCGGGGAACTGCCCGAGTGGCACCTGCCACGCGATCTCACCAGTTGCGGCTTTGACCGCCGCGAGGGTGCCCCACGGTGGGGGCGTGCACGGCAGATGCGCTTGCGGACCGAGCAGCAGGCGCCGCACGAGGGCGTAAGGAGTCCCCTGCTGCGGCGCGTACTCGAAGTCGCCGCCGAGCCGGCCCGCCTTGCGTTCCGCGTCCACCTTGTCGCGCGGGATGAGATGGACCTCGGCCGCGAGATTGTTCACCGGCATGATCAGAAGGCTGTTCACCCGGTCGTGGGCGATGCCGCCCCACGCCATGCCGCCGACGTTGCCGGGAACGACGAGCGTTCCCCGGAGCGACGGCGGCGTGAAGAACCCGTCGGACCGCAGCTTGCTCATGGTGTCGCGGCACCACGTGCGATCCTCGTCGGTCAGCCCCCAAGCATCATCGGCCTTTAAAGCGGTGCGCGCGAGCGAGCGCGGAGCCGTCGGGAAGGGCTGCGTCGGCGACGCTTCCTCACCCGGGACATCGCTCTTCGGGACCGCGCGCTCTTCGACAGGGATGAGCGGCGTTCCCGTCTCGCGATCGAGCACGAACAGGTGACCCGTCTTGGAGGCGACAGCCACCGCGGCGACTGTCCGGCCGTGTTTGCGCCAGTCGAACAGGATGGGCGGCGACGCGACGTCGTAGTCCCAGAGATCGTGGTGGACGGTCTGGAAGTGCCAGACGCGCGCGCCCGTGTCCGCGCGCAGCGCGACGATGGAGTCGGCGAACAGGTTGTCGCCGAGGCGCTCGCCGCCGAAGTAGTCGGGGCTCGGGCTGCTGGTCGGCACGAAAACGAGGTTGCGCGCCGGATCGGCGACGATCACCGACCAGGCATTGGCGGCCCCTGTGCGGGCGGCGCTCTTGTTCTTCCATGAATCCGCGCCGACCGCCGACGGATCCTGCGGGATTGGATCCCAGCTCCAGTTCAGTTTCCCTGTGATCGCGTCGAAGCCGCGCACCTCACCGCTCGGCTCCATCGTCCAGGCGTTGTCCGGGATGGCCGAGCCGACGACGACCGTGTCGCCGACGACCGCAGGCGGCGACGTGACCTGGTAATCTGCAAAGCCGCGCGGCGCGATGCGCAGTCCTTTCCGGAGATCAACCGTGCCCTGCTCGCCAAATCCGGGAATCGACTTCCCAGTCTTTGCGTCGAGGGCGATGAGACGCGCGTCGATGGTGGCGACGAAGATGCGTCGCTCGCCGCCGTGCTGCCACGTGCAGACACCACGGCTCGCGAAGTCGCCGTAGCCCTTGTCGCGCGGCACCTTGGCATCGAACGCCCACCGCTGCTGCCCGGTCACGGGGTCCAGCGCGATGACGCGCCCGACGGGCGTGCTCAGGTACAGCGTGCCGCCGACGTGAAGCGGCGTCGCCTCGAACGCCGTCGGCTTGCTGTCCTTCGGCTGATACGCGTCGCCGGTGCGAAACGTCCAGGCGACCTCGAGCGAAGCCACGTTCTCGCGGCGGATGGCGTCGAGGGGCGAGAAGCGCTCGCCGCCCGCGTCGCCGCCGTACGCCGGCCAGTCGCCGTCCTGCTGACCATCCAGCAGGCCGCCGAGGACGACGAGCGAGCACGCGAATAATCCGATTCTGCGCATACGGAAGCCTCGGCGCCCAACAGTCTACACGTCCACGTGTCCCTCGGCGGCGGAGCCGACGATGAGCCGCCGTAACAATCTTCGCACTTCAGCCTTCACACTTGCGCGCCAAATTGAACACAGGCTGCCACGGCGATAGACTGCAGGCGCCGGGGCTTCTGGATACGGCAAAGATTCCAGCGAGCATGCCTCGAGACTGGAGAGAGCAAACTCGGCATTCCGTTCCTGATAATGGGCGTTGCGTTTCTCGCGATCGGCATTTCCGGTCAGCGCAACTTCCTGGGGATTGGGGCTTGCCTTTCTCGCGATCGGTGTCGCTTTGCTCGTGCGTCAGCGGCGCTGACGAGCTCAACTCCCCATTAGCCCGCGAAAAACGCCGATGTGGCTTCCGACCGCGCCAGTTCCACATAGAAAGTCCCTTCACTCAGGAGTAATCTGACCTGCGATGTCTCATCTGGAACTCGTCGCGTTGGTGGTTCGGGACTACGACGCGGCTATCCGTTTCTTCGTTGACGTCCTGCAGTTCGAGCTGGTGGAAGACACGCCGTCGCTGACCAATGGTGGTCGCCCGAAGCGTTGGGTTGTGATTCGTCCCGATGGAGGCCAGACGGGCATTCTGCTGGCACGTGCCGACGGCGACCAACAAACAGGCATTGTGGGGCAGCAGTTCGCCGGTCGCGTCGGAATGTTCTTGCGCGTGGACGATTTCGATACTGCCTACCAGCGCATGGTCGCCGCTGGTGTGCGGTTCGTCCCGGCGCCTCGCGATGAGCCATACGGCCGTTTTGCTGTGTTTCTGGATCTCGAGGGAACCGCTGGGACCTCTTGGGACGAGACCCGCGGCGATAAGCGCCGGTCTGCGACAGCGGTATTCGCTCCGACCGGTCCGCCGATGGCGTCTGATCAGGATGATCCCGCACGGGTTCTCGCAGTAGCTGCTAAGGTTTAACAGACTGTTGCGGCCGATTACAATCGTCGCCCATGCGCTACCTGACTGCGGGTGGTTTCGGCGTCTTGACTGCGATCGCGACGGCGATTCTATGGATTGTCGTCCGGTTCGTCCTCCCGCTTGTGGTGCCCTTCTCTCTCGGACTGGCATAACCCAATCCGGCAGCGTGGGCAGCGGAGCGGTCATCGGGTCAGGGTCGATCCTCCTGGCGGCGTGGCTCGGGTTCGTCGGCGGACTCGTCTGGAGGCTCTGGAGACGACAAGACCGTCGCCACGTTGGTCGCACGGCCCTCCGTGAGTAGCGATCAACGCCGCAAGGTTTCGCGATGTCCGCTGAACAGACCGGTGACTTGAAGGCCATCGGACTGCGCGATTATGACGACGAGGCGCATTCACCCGATAATCGGACGGAAACAGCAACTGTGGCACGAGGGAGGAGCGGCGCCCCCATGAGCGAAGACCGACATGCCCGACCGTCTGCAAGCACGGCGGAGCCCCTCTACGACGTGAATACTCCGACGCCCACGCACGCCGAGCGAGCGCGCACCCTGGTGGCCCGGATCCCGACGGGGACCTTGTGCACGTTAGCCATGGAACCGGAGGGCTATCCCTACGGCTCGTTCGTGACCGTCGCGTTTGACAACGGAAACCCGGTCTTCCTGATCAGCAGGTTGGCCGAACACACGAAGAACCTCGAGCGCGATCCTCGCGCGTCCCTTCTGGTGGCGGAGAGTGGGGCTGACGATCCGCTCGCCAACGGCCGCGTCACCATGCTCGGACCGTGCACGCGCGTCGAAGGAGATGGTGGCCGCGCTCGAGCCGCGTTCCTGACCGTACATCCGAATGCCGCCTACTACGCCGACTTCCGGGACTTCGCGTTCTGGAACCTGCGTGTGCAAGCCATCCGGTATATTGGCGGCTACGGACGGATGTCCTGGATCAGCCAGGACGACTGGCAGGCCGCCGAGGCCGATCCACTCGGGCCGTACGCGGCCGGCGCGATTGCTCATATGAACGCCGACCACGCCGACGCGATGGTGCTCTACTGCAAGGCGTTCTCGAAGGCGGCCGATGTCACCTCCGCGACGATGACCGGCGTCGACCGGTATGGCGTCGACATGTCGGCGAAGACGCCTGAGGGTCCGCGCCCGGTCCGCGTGGCGTTCGCCAGGCCGGTTACGACGCCCGAAGAAATGCGCGCCACGCTGGTCGCGATGGTGAAGGACGCCAGGTCCAAGCTGGCCTGAGGCGGGGACATGTCAGCGCGTTTTTGGCGAACGGCGTCGCTCGTCTTAGTCTAGAGAGCCGTGTTCACATTCGGCGTAGCGCCGGGCGTTCAGCTCGCGGACGCAGCCTGAGAGAGCCGCGCTACATCAACGTGAACACGGCTCTTGATCGAACGAAGCGATCGGCGCGCGCGTCGATAGGTTCCGTGACGCCGGAGGGATCCGCGATTCGTGTAAGGCGTCT
Organism: Acidobacteriota bacterium; assembly: GCA_030857365.1. Lineage (GTDB taxonomy): Bacteria > Acidobacteriota > Vicinamibacteria > Vicinamibacterales > 2-12-FULL-66-21 > JALZOC01. The sequence continues at coordinate 7,110 of JALZOC010000029.1, read as the reverse complement.
TCCTAGCCGAAGCGCGACCAGGGAGGAGGAACCGGCGCATCCCAGAAAGCCGTTCCGGGTCGTCGAATGAATGACGTTATTTCCCGATGGCCAGCGAAGTCGTGGTCGTCGTGTCGTCGTCCGTGCCCGAATCTGCCGATCCCCATTCATTCTGAATGGACGATCGGACCATGGGGCTGCTGCAGAAGGTGCCAAGGTCGTTATACTCCCTCCACCATGACCAATCCTGCCGACGACCTGTTACGAATTTCGATGAGTCACGGCCTCCCTCGGTGTCTTCATGCAGTGGCAGAGCTCGGTATTGCGGATGCCTTAGGGGAATCGCCGCGAAGCGCGGAGGAACTGGCGAGGGACACCGGAACACATGCGGGAGCGCTGGCGCGCACGCTGCGCGTCCTTTCCGCTGAAGGCATCTTTGAGGCTCGTGATGGCGCGTGGGGCCACACGCCGGCATCGCGCTTACTGCGATCGGATCATCCGCAATCGATGAGATCGTTTGTCCGGATGATCGGTTTGTCCGTGTACTGGCGAGGATTTGAGTATTTCGCCGATGCCTTGACTACCGGACAGTCCATTCAAGAGAAAGTCGTCCCAGGCGGTTATTGGAACTACCTCAGCGAGAATCCGCAGGCGGCCCGTCTTTTCGACGAGGCGATGATGGGAAAATCGGTGGGACAAATTGCCGGCGTCCTGAGGTCCTACGACTTTTCCGCCTTTGAAACAATCGCCGACATCGGCGGCGGCCGTGGTCATTTATTGGCAGCCGTGCTGCAAGCCGCGCCCCGAGCTCACGGAGTGCTGTTCGATCAGCCGCATGTGACGGCCGCTGCTCAGGCTGCCGGAATGGAATCGCAACGGCTCCGGGTGCACCCTGGAGATTTCTTCATAGATGCCCTGCCTTCCGCCGATTGCTATCTCATCATGCAGGTAATCCACGACTGGGACGATCCGAATGCCGCTCGGATTCTAGCCGCCATTCGAAAGGCGGCGGCGCCAGGTGCGAAGCTCCTGCTGATCGAGTGCATTGTTCCGGAGGATTCGAAGCCGAGCTGGACGAAAATGCTCGATCTACAAATGCTGACGCTGCTGTCGGGAAAAGAGCGAACAGAGAAAGAGTATGCGGAAATGCTTCGAACCGCCGGCTTCCGCCTGGATCAAGCGATTGATGTCGGGATGTCGACGTCAATCTTGGAGTCAGTTGCGGTTTAAAGAGGAATTACGTGCGTCCGCCCGCACAAGATCGATCGATTCTGGTGACAATACGGATGAATCTCATATTTGCGTGTTGGTCGATTGTTGAACGCGCGGCGCGGAGCGATTACTCCCCATAAACGCCGATCTGGCGACCGAATACCGCCGCGAGGTCGGTCGCCACATCGCGACTACTCTCGGGTAATCCGAGTCTTCGGACCCATTCGCGCTAAGATTCGGCGCACTTGCCAGCCCCGACGCTGACGCCAGGCACGCGCCTCGGCCCGTACGAGATCCTCTCCGCCCTCGGCGTCGGTGGGATGACCGAGGTCTATCGGGCGACGGACGGGCACCCCTGTCTCTAGGGGTCGCTGTCCCGCAGATGCTGCGTAATGGTCGCGATCGCTGCCGTGAGTTCGACTGGGTCAACGGGCTTCGGGACATGCGCCTGGAATCCTGCCGCGAGGACACGAGCCCGATCTTCGGCGCGCGTGTAGGCCGTCAGCGCGACCGCGGGGAGAAAACCTCCGTGTTCAGCTTCATACTGTCGAATCTGTCGGATCAGCCCATACCCGTCCTTATCCGGCAGGCTGATATCGCTCACGAGGGCGTCGGGCCGCTCCACGTCGAGCATCTGAACCGCTTCCCGGACCGACGCCACCGCTGTCACGCTGGCGCCCGCCTGCGTCAGCACCAAGGACGTCAGCGTGCGCCCGTCGGCGTTGTCATCAACAACCAGGATGCGCAGCGCATCGAGCCGCGGTACGCGCGGCATGGGCGAGGCCGTCGATGCCGCGGTCCGTCGATCTCCGAGCGCGGCCCCTTCACCGACGTGAGGCGCGCCGGCCGCCATCGGCAGACGGACGGTAAACGTCGCGCCCAGCCCCACGCCTGGACTCGCCGCGTGGACGGTTCCCCCGTGCAGCTCAAGAAGCTGCCGGACGATGGCCAGCCCGAGACCGAGTCCGGTGTGACGTCGCGTCGTCGCGCCATCGGCCTGGCGGAAGCGCTCGAACACGTGTGGCAGAAAGTCCGGGCTGATGCCCTGGCCTGTATCGACGACCCTGATCTCCATGTGGTCGGCTGAGCGTTCGATGAAGACATCCACACGTCCGCCCTCAGGCGTGAACTTGATCGCATTCGCGAGCAGATTCCAAATCACCTGCTCCAGTCGGCCGGGGTCTCCGCTGACGGTCTCGAAGGCCAGGCGATCGGGTGACAACGCAAGATGCACGTTCCTGGTCACCGCCAACGGCCGGACGGCATCCAGCGCCGCCTGCGCTACTGCGACCAGATCGACGGACTGCGGCGCCAGGTGAAGGGTTCCCGTAACGATTCGGGACACATCCAACAGATCGTCAATGAGGTGCACCAGAGCCAAGGCGTTGCGCTCGATCGTCGCGATCGCGTGTTCAATGCGATCGGGCGGCAATTGCTTCGCCGCCAGCATTCGCGCCCATCCGAGGACAGCATTCAAGGGCGTCCTGAGCTCGTGCGACACCGAGGCGAGGAACTCGTCCTTGAGATGGTTGGCCTGCTCGGCGTCCTCGGTCATCGTTTGTGCGTGAACCGTCGCGACGACCAGGCGCTCGTTGGCCTCGCGCATCTCGGCTATGAGCTGCGCCAGCTCCGACTTCGCTTGCGCCGCCTCTTCCCGAGCGCGAACAGTCTCCTCGCGAAGTGTGGACGTCTCCTCGCGCAGACGGGCGGCCTCTTCCCGCAAAGCGGCCGCATCCTCGCGCCGCGTCGCTGTGTCGTCGCGCCGATCGGCAGCCTCTTCCCGTACACCGGCGGCATCGTCGCGCTGCGTCGCTGTGTCGTCGCGCCGATCGGCGACCCCTTCCCGGACACCGGCCGCATCTTCGCGCCGAGTGGCCGTTTCCTCACGGGTGGACACGGCGCCTTCCCGGCTCCTGACGACAGTCGTCCTCTCGTCGGAGGTCACGCCCTCCTGCTCGTTCTCGGGTCGCGAGGTTTTCTTCGCGTCAGTCATGCTCACCGCCGGGTCGGCCGTGAAACCCGTCGCGGACGTGGCTTCTTGTCAGCCGTCGTTCGTGCGGCGCTCGGCATCAGCTCCGGGTTGCCCGTCAGCAATCCCTCGTAACTGCCGAGCGACTCGCCCAACACGAACCCGTCATCCGTGATCTCGAACGCCCGCATCTCCTTGCTGTGCACGCTCCCGCGCACTTTCACCACGGCCATGATGCGCTGCAGATGACCCTTGAGGGCGATATACCGGTGCATGATGATCGCGTCGGTGAGAAATGCCGTGCCGTGCGGGCTGAAGCGCAGATCCGTGTAGCTGTCCTCCACCTCCGCCGACATCATCATGGTGATGCCCATCCCGGTGAGGACGGTGACCATGCGATAGAGCGACTCCCGAAAGTCCTCGCGAAACGTCGGCGCCAATGCCAGCTCGAACCCGGAGAGCGAATCGATCACCAACCGGCGAGCTTTGAGACGGCTGATGGTCTCGACAATTTCACTGAGCATTTCATCGATGGAGAGATCCAGTGGGCGCGTCTGGAGGATGGCTACCTTGCGTTCGCGCACGAACCGGTCGAACCGCAGGCCCATTGGACTGTCCTGCGAGTACTCGTTGGGACGCTTCTCGAACACTGCGATGATGCCCGGTTCATCGTTGGACGCGCCTTCGCTAATGAACTCGGCGGCGAGCCTACTCTTGCCGGAGCCCGACGGCCCGGCGAGCAGTATCGAGTAGCCGGCCGGAATGCCACCGCCGAGCATCTCGTCCAACCACGTGACGCCGGTCGAAAGCCGTGTCCGGGGTGTGCGCGTCGCGCCTTCCGTTACCGGTTGCCCCTTCTCCTCTGGCCCGACGATGACCCGGGGGAACACCTGTACCCCGTCGCCCGTGATGCGGAAGGTGTGCAGCCCGGGAATGGGTGCCTGTCCACGCATCTTGATGACCTGCATCTTGCGAACGATCGAATTCCGATCGAGGCTTTGCGCGAGCCACAGGAGTCCGTCCGCAACGGTGAAGACCGGATTGTGTTCAGTCTCCGAGAGTTGATACTCGCCAACGAGAAACGTCGTTGCTTCCCAGCCTGTGAGCCGGACAGCCAATTGCTGAACGAAGTGCTGCAAATCGAGGTCGCTGTTCGGTGCCCGCTCGGCAGCCTGGGAGACCGTTCGAAAGGAATCGACAATCACCACGCCGGGGCTCGTGGTTTCGACTTCCTGAACGATGCGGGCCAGGAGTGTTTCCAACGAGCCGGCCACTATCTCCTGGCTCAGATTGACGTAGCGGACCGACTCATTCACACGGGCCAAATCAAAAAAGCTGTACTGCTGCTGGTAGCGCAGCATCTTGAGGGGCGGCTCGCCGACGACGGTGAAGTACAGCGCGGGACGGTCGGGACTGGCGAGGGCGAACATGATCTGCGACGCGAGCGTCGTTTTCCCCGCGCCCGGAGCGCCGGCAATGACATTGAAGGAGAATTCCGGCATGCCGCCACCCAGGATCTGGTCGAGTCCTGGCACGCCTGTGGGAAGTTGGCGAATGACAACCCGGTCGGTCATGTCCTATATCTCCTCGGTGCTCGCGTCGGAAAAGGCGTCGGGAAAAGCATCGGGCCACGCCTTTCGCAGCAGACCCGCCGTCAAGGGTTCCCCGATGAACGTGACGAGCAACCCCGCGAAGGTGGCGAACACCGCTCCAGCAGCTTCAGTGGCGACGACAGGATCCTGTCGCTTCAGACAGGCAATGACCTGAGCAAATGGCTCTTCCGCTTGCTCGGGCGGCGGGGTCCCCGGCGTGCGTTCTGTGCGCGCTGGGGTGCTCTCGCGCGTGTCGACCAACCACGGGTATTCCCGCCGCGCAAGATGCACCGCGCGGCCAGTCAGCGCATCGACGCCAACCTGGCCAATCAGCGGAGCCGAGACCACCGCGAGGTCATCGTAGGCGCGGCGCGCCGCAGCAGCGAGAGTCTCCGCGCCCGCGGCCGACCCCGCGTGCTGCGCCAGCACTCTCAGCGCGAGCTGCCGCAGCGCCGCGTGTCCAAGGGCCGTCATGCCGCGAGGAGACCGTACGTGTCAGTGGACGAATCTTTCGCAGGTATCGACATAGCGCGTTCGGCGATGCCGCTCGCTGAAGTGAGTTTACGCCAGTTCGCCGCGAACGATTGGACCGAGATAGTGGGTCAGCGCCGCCACCCCGACCCGAACCAGCGCTTCACGCTCATACTACACGAGCCCGCGACGACAGAGCCGCCCCATCGTGACCGTGACGTGTGGGCGGCTCATGCCGGCGAATTCGGCCAGCTCGCTGTGACTCACCGACACAGTGACCAGGTCCCTGAGGCCGATCCGGCCCTTGCGTCCGCCCGATGTGGCCAGACGAAGCAGCAGGCGGCCCGAGCCGCGGCTCCGCCCCGCGATGCGCCATCACCTCGATTCGCTGCTCGGCGTCTGTCAGCCGCAGGCAGAAGGTGAACATCAGCGCCTCGAGCGCCGCGCGGTTCTGGCGCAGGGAGCCCAGGAACCTGCTCAGCTTGATTTCGAACGCTTCACACGCGACCAGAGCACAGGCCGTGGTGCCCCGAACACCCGTTCGAACGCTGCATACGCACAACTCGCCGAAGGGCTGGTCCGGCTCGATCGTACGCAGGGCCACCGGCCGTTCGTGGGGCTTGGCGGTCATGATCACCACTCAGCCCTTTTGAAGGAAATAGATCCGATCGGCAGCGTCGTCCGCTTGCCACCGGTACGCTCCCTTCGCGAAACGTCGGACGCGCCCCAGTGACCCGTGGCGCGGCAGGTGGTCCAGCGTGATGCCGGTCAACGCCTCACAGTCGCGATGATGCGGAAATTGTGGCGTGTCCATTGTCGCGATTCTCAGGCATCATCCCCGCGCAGAAACAGCAGTGCGACGCCGCGGCGCTCTCTCACTCTTGAGAGTCAGCGAATCTCGTCGTATCCGAGGGGCGGACCATTGCAAGTTCGCCCGCGAACATCGAGGCCATCTTCCGCCAGTCCCTCCAGGGTTTCATTCCTCGTTGCAAACCCTTCCAAAATCGTGCACTTGGCGGGAGCAGGGAGGGGACGCCACGCTGGTCGCGGGATGGGCGTGCGCTTTACTACCGCGGGCCGGACAACCGGATCATGGTCGTGGAGTGCACCGCCACCGGCGAGTCCTTCAGCGCCGCCACACCGCGCGTGTGGTCGCCGACGCCGGTTCGCGCGACGGCAATGGCGTTCTCACCGATGGGCCTGGCGCCCGACGGTCAGCGTTTTGCGGTGCTGCCGAGCGAGGTGGCGGCGGACGGGAAGGGCTCGGTCCACGCGACCTTCCTGCTGAACTTCTTCGACGAGCTGCATCGGCGGCTGCCGTAGGGGCCGCGTCCGTCGCGCTTCGTCTGCCACGAAGGAAGAGGCCCGCCCGCCGCACATGCACACCGTGCCGCGGATAGATAACGAAACACGCCGCAGGGATCAGGAGTCCGCAAGCCCGCATCCAAGCGACTACACAGGAGAAACCTGTCTTTCAACACCAGCGGAACGCCCCTGCGCACACAAGCGCCTCAGGTTTGCGGTGCCACGAATGCCGAGCGATTCTTCGTATCGCTCATCTTTCTATCGTTCGTCGTCAGATGCGTCGCGTCACGATATAGTGTGACGCGCGTCATGCCCTCCATGCCTCCAGACCGCGACCTCGCTGCCCTGCTCCCGCTTGCGCCCGCGACGTTTCACGTCCTCGTCGCCCGCCGATGGCGACCTGAACGGCTATGCGGCAGTCAAGGAGGTCTCGACACGGACCGTGGACCGCGGTAGTGGGTCAGTTTGAATTCTCGAACATGCGCTTCACCTTTGAGCGGAGTTCATCGAGCTGCTGCTGAATCTGACCCATCCGCTTCATCTGCACCTCGAGTTCGCTATAAATGCCGTCGATGTGCTCGC
>JALZOC010000359.1 GCA_030857365.1 Acidobacteriota bacterium | reverse complement strand
GCACAGGACCGCACCCCGCGGATCAAGGGAGGCCTGCGCGCCGGCGACCGCCTCGTGGTGACGAAGCCGCTCGGCACGGGTGTGCTGCTGGCGGCACACATGCAGGCGCGGTGCCGGGCGCGCTGGTTCGGTCCGCTGGTCGCGTCGATGCTGGTGAGCAACGGTCCCGCCGCCGAATGCCTCGAGCCGTTCGACGTGTCGGCCCTGACCGATGTCACTGGATTCGGCCTCGCCGGACATCTTCTCGAAATGCTGCGCGCGAGTGATCTGGCGGCCGACGTGCACCTCGGCGCGGTCCCCTTGCTGCCGGGCGTCGCGGCGCTGCTCCAGGAAGGGCTCGAGAGTACGCTGGCGCCGTCGAATCGCGAGGTCGAAGTGGAAATCGAGTCCGGAGGCGCGACTGTCGAGAACCTGCCCGGCTACCGGGCACTCTTCGATCCGCAAACAGGCGGCGGACTCGTGCTGGGCGTGCCGCCCGCAAATATTGACGGCCTGCTCGAGCGCCTGGCCTTGCTCGGGTATCGACAGGCGTGCGTGATTGGAGAAGTCGCGGCCCCGATGCGCGGCCGGCGAAGACTGCGAATCATCTGACGCCCCGCCAGCCGCCTCAGTACCGCTCGCCGCTCTGCTGAAGCAGTTTGGCCACGAGCGCCGTCCAGCCGGTCTGGTGGCTCGCGCCGAGGCCGGCCGCCGGTCTCGCCATGAAAGTACTCGTGGAACGGCACCAGGTCCCGCCACGCCGGATCGTGCGGGAACAGCTCTCGGTCGCCGAACACCGCCCTCCCCTGATCCCCATCCAGAAGGAAGATCGCAGAGAGCCGCGGGGAGCAGTTCGACGGCTGCCAGCCGTGAGCCGGCGGATGCCTGAAAGACCGGACGCGCAGCGCCGTCGGTCCACGACCAGGTGTTTCGGAACCAGATAGTCGGCAACACGTGAAGCCGTGCCGGATCGGGACCGCGGTTGGTGGCGGTGATCTGGATCAGAATGTCGTCGGGGGACGCCTTAGCGTACTCGACGACGACGTCGAAATACCGGTGCTGGTCGAAGATCCTCGTGTCGGCGAGCTCGAACTCGGGTTCCTGTCGGCCGCGCCGGCGATTCTCCTGGACGAGCCGCTCGTACGGGAACGCCTCCTGCGGGTACTTGTACAGGAACTTCATGTAGCTGTGGGTTGGCGTGCTGTCCAGGTAAGTAGTAATACTCCTTGACGTCTTCGCCGTGGTTGCCCTCCGGGCCGCTCAGGCCGAATAGACGCTCCTTGAGAATGGGATCACGCTCGTTCCACAACGCCAGGGCGAAGCAAATCCGCTGGTGGCGATCGCAGATCCCTGCCAGGCCATCTTCGTTCCAGCGGTAGGCACGAGAGCGCGCATGATCGTGGGGAAAGGCGTCCCACGCATCGCCCGTGGCGCTGTAATCCTCGCGGACCGTGCCCCACGCGCGCTCGCTGAGATACGGTCCCCACTGTTTCCAGTCGCGGACCCGTTTACGCGCTTTCATCGAGCCGGCGCTGTTCAGCGGCCGGCCGACGAGAAGTCCCGCTGGCCGTCTCGAAAAAGAGTTTGCTGTGTGTGAACCGCTCGATCAGGGTACGCGGATCGAAAGTGGAACCATCGTCTCGCCCCAGTGGAGACGCAGGACCGCGTCCTTCCCGTCAACAGCAGGAAAATAGAATGTGAGGACCTCCATGTGCGGCCCCCGCTCTGGTTGGACCTCGATCCTCACCGCATCCTGCGCCTCGCCAGGATAATCCGTGTGGTACACGTCTCCGACCCTGCTGAAGATCATCGTCCACGTGTCGGACCTGGGGATAACCCACAGACTGTACTTGCCGGCAGGCAGAGCGCGATCATTTAGGTGCACATCGCGCGTAACGGCAACTGATGTCGCTTGGTCTGCACCGGGGTTCCAGATTTGTCCGTACGGAACGAGTTCACCGAACAACGCACGGCCGCGTGCGACTGGCCGGCTGTACGTGACGGTGACTTCCGTGTTGGCGATCCGCTGCGAGACCGCTGCGGCCTGACTCTTGGGCACCTTGTCCAACGGCAGGATTTCAGTGGCGGCCGGCTTGGTAGCGCTTCCGCCCAGCGGTTCGCTCATGGGCACGACCTCGCGCCCAGGGTCACGGCGGCAACTGGCGATCATCGAGGTGGCGACGATCAGAATGCACAGCAGCTTACGAACGGACCCTCTTCGATTCGGTGACGATTCTGACCGTGCGTGCGTTGGCATGTCAGCTCCTCGTTGGATTGTTGAGCGCAGAAAGGGCGCGGGGCGCAACCTTCCTTCTTACGGTGAAATGAGTCACAGTGGCGATGGTTCGAGCTGGCACGAGCTGCGCGGCATCTTGAGACAGCTCCGCAGAGTTCGGGTGCGTCCTCCCTGTTGCCGCGTCGACTCGGCTCCTTTAGACCTTCGACGCTAAAGTGATCCCCCTCTCAGTTCTGCAAATAGCCAGTGCGATCGTCCCGTTCTCGCCGATGTCGGCGGTCTTGTTGCACCGCGGCGCCCTCGGGCCGTTAGGTCCCAGGAACAATGACGCAAAGGGATACGAGGGGAGTAGCATATGCGCACATCGTGGGTAGCCGCGGCAGTGCTACTTGGAGCACTGACGCTCCCGCTCAACGGGCAACGGATTGCACCCAAGCTGGACAATGTGTCGGTGCCTCCAGGGTAGTTTCTCGATCTGCTGGTCACCGGGCTGGACTTCCCGACCGCGATCACGTTTTCTCCAGGCGCTGCGTACGTGGCGGAGTCAGGCGCCGTTCCGGGTTTCACGCCGAAGGTGAAAACCGTCAACGCGCAAGGCCAGGTGTCGATCGTCTTGTCCGCCGATCAGCTCGGCGCGAGCCAGTTGCTCCCGCCACTGACCGATATCACGTATCACAGTGGCTGGCTCTACATTACGCACCGACAGGTCGGAGCGAACGGCTGGACTGTCGGCGCCGTCTCGCGATTCAACCCTTCTGATCCCGTCGGCACTTTTCAAACCCTGTGTGACGAACCTGCCGTCATCAGGCGACCATCACACCGACGAGATCGCGTTCGACACCGCCGGCCGCGCGTACTTCTCCCTTGGCACCGCCACCAACTCGAGCGTCGTGGGGCCAGACAACTCGTTCATCACGGGAGCCGATCGACGTCATGTTCAGCGGTGAGCTGATGTTCATCGTCGACTGTGGTGTATTCGAGCCAGACTGCAGCTCCAGCAGCCGGGTACCGGGAAGATCTGGCTGGTGGCTCATGGCAAGTCCGGCCTGGTTCGCTTTCGGAGATGACTCGTCCCGCGTCGAACCGCGAGCACGATGCCGTTCCGACACGGTGATTCGCGACGGCAGCGCAGGACCGCGGCAGGATTCGGGTCGCAGTCCTGCGCACGCACTTATCTCCTTTGAGCCGAAGCCGACGGCCCGGCGGACACCGAGCGTGACGGCCGCCGCCGCGACCAGTATGGAATTGATCGCTGCTGTTGAACGCGCGAAGACGGAGCAGGTCTTACCGGACGCCGCCGAAGACCCTTCGCAGGGACGTCGGGATCGCTCCTATCGGACAGCATTAAACCCGACCGCTTGCTGCTCTGCACAGACGTTCACGTCGCACGCGCCGTCGACGCTTCCAATCTTCTGGGCGACGCGCCAGGGAATCAGGCTGCCGTGACTCCGGATGAGCAGATGAATCTCCGCACCGAAAACGTTGCCGGGCATCAACCCGTTGCCGAGAAGAACGTCGATCCCTCGAGGGAGCGCGTCGGCATCGAGGTGGGCGGAGGTATTCGCCGTTCCGTCGGATCCGGTCACGAAACCAGCAGCGTAGAACACTGAGGCGCCGGTCGCAGGGTTGTCCAAATCGTCGACCCACAGCCACCCACGCGTGCAGCAGGCCGGTTGAACACGACCCACCAGACGGTGTAACGCCGCATTGTGGTCGAGGGCGCTCGTGGAAATTCGCACATCGACTGCCTTAGCCGTGCGGAGCAGCGTGGCCGCTCCTCCCAGATCCGTGGTCATGCCCGGAAAATCGTGAATGTTTGCCGTCTGGTAGACGGGCTGGTCCGTCTGCGGCTGTAGCCACCGTCCCAAAGATCGCGCAGAGTCCGAGAACCACTGCCACTCCTCGCCCAATCAGCGTTGCTCGCATATGCGCTCCTCCAGGCCGGCAATGCCGCGTGCCACCATCTGTTACGGCCGAGTTCGCGGCGCAGAGGGTAGCAGAAGCCAACCCTTCTAAGG
>JALZOC010000358.1 GCA_030857365.1 Acidobacteriota bacterium | reverse complement strand
CCGCCGGCCCGGCGTCGCGATGCGGGACACCGTCGCCACCCGCATGCGCCGCCTCGTGCGGCGCAGCATGGTTCTCCAGGTGCTCCGGCTCCGGGTTGCCGCCGCGACAGATCGGTTTCACTGGACGTCGGGCCCGCCGGAAGCCCCCCTCCAGAGCTACGCAGCTGTTGCTGCCCCACGGATCGCGCAGGGACTCACCATCACGCGGCAGGTCGTCGATCAGATGATTGTCGAGGCGGAATCCACCGGCGCGCGGACCGGCGTGGTGCTGATGCCCGCACGGTTCCAGCTCGACGACGCGGATTATGGCAGGTTGCGCGCGGCCGTCACGGAGGCGGGCGGGGAACTGATACGCGACGGCGCCACGGCGCGGTTCACGGCAGCGCTGGCGGGCGCGAACGCACCGGTCTTCGATCCGCTCCCCGCGATGCGCGCGGCGCCGTCGGGGCCCGACCTGTTCTTCCAGCAGACCGTGCATCTCACCCCCCGCGGCCACGAGGTTTTCGCCGCCGCTCTCGAGGAATTTCTGCGGGGCGCCGGGCTGCTTGATCCGCCGCCCGGGCGCTGACGGCAGGATGGTCTTCAACTCTCTCCATTTCATCTGGTTCTTCATCATCGTCTACGCGGCATACCGCGTACTGCCGCACCGCCCGCAGAACTGGCTGCTCCTGGTGGCCAGCTACTACTTCTACGGATCGTGGGACTGGCGCTTCCTCGGGTTGCTGATCGCCTCGACGATCGTCGACTTCAGCTGCGCGCTGGCGCTCGACCGCAGCCGATCACCGCGGCGCCGGCGAACGCTGCTGTGCCTCAGCCTCGGCTTCAGCCTGACGCTGCTCGGCTTCTTCAAGTACTTCAACTTCTTCGCCGACAATTTGCACGTCGTCTTCGACTCGCTCGGGTGGCAGACCGATTTCGTCACGCTGCGCGTTCTGCTCCCCATCGGCATCTCGTTCTACACCTTCGTGACGATGAGCTACGTCATCGACGTGTACCGGCGCGAGATCCCCGCCACACGAGACCTGCTCGATTTCGCCGTGTTCGTCGCGTATTTCCCGCACCTCGTCGCGGGCCCGATTTTGCGGGCGTCCCTGCTCCTGCCGCAGATTGCGGGCGCTCGAACGGTGACGCGCGAGCAGGTGCGGGACGGCCTGTGGCTGATTGCGTGGGGGTTCTTCCAGAAAATTTTCGTCGCGGATAGTCTCGCCGGCGTTGCCAACATGGTGTTCGATCCGGCCGCGCACCCGACGGGCATCAACGTGCTGCTCGGTACCTATGCGTTCGCATTTCAGATCTACGGCGACTTCGCCGGCTATTCCAACGTGGCGCGCGGCACCTCCAAGCTGATGGGAATCGAGCTTCTCGAGAACTTCCGGTTTCCGTATTTCGTCCGCACCGCTCAGGACTTCTGGAGGCACTGGCACATCAGCCTTTCGACGTGGCTGCGCGATTATCTCTACATCCCGCTCGGCGGCAGCCGTGGATCGGCGGGGCGTACCCGCCGCAACCTGCTCATCACGATGGTGCTGGGCGGCTTGTGGCACGGCGCGGCATGGACCTTCGTTCTGTGGGGCGTGTACCAGGGGCTCCTCCTCATCGCCTACCGGGCGGCAGGCCGCGTCAACGCGCTCCACGCCTGGATCGCGGGCAGCGGACGGCTGGCACGCGTGACGTCCTGGGCCCTGATGTTTCACGTCACCTGCTATGGATGGCTGATCTTCAGAGCGCGATCGGCGGAGCAGGCGGGCGCCCTGACGCGGGCCGTCTTCATCAACTTCGCCCCGGCATCGATTGAGATGTCGACTGCACTCGTCCCGTTGCTGCTGTACACGACACCCCTGCTGCTCGTTCACGCGGTCGAGGCGTATTACGACGACCTGCTGGTCGTACCGAGGCTGTCTCCCGCCATGCGATACTCCGTGTACGCGGCGACGTTCTACCTGACGATGCTGTTCGGGAATTTCGGCGGCGCTGAATTCATCTATTTCCAGTTCTGAGCCGGAGCCCGCGCCGCGCGCGCGGTGCGGCCGTCATGGGCTTCCCCTGTCGATGATCCTGCTTACTCAGTGCTTCGCGCTCGTTATCGTCGCCTGGCTGCCCGGAGCGATGATCTTTCGCGTGCCGTGGCTCGCGCGGGATCGACGCGCCGCGCTCGACGCGGAGGAGCGGCTGTTCTGGGCGATTGTCCTGAGCGCGGCGGTTTCGCTGTCCGCCGTGCTGACGCTCGCCGCACTCCACCGGTACAGTTTCGAGCGGCTGCTCGTCGTGAATCTGGCCGTCGCGGGGACGGTTGCGGTTGCCGCACGCGGGCGGCTGACCCTGGGATCCTCGGCCCGCAGGGTCGGCATGACGGCCCTCGTGCCTCTCGCGATTGTGCTGCTGGGGCTGTGGCGGTTCTTCCCCTCGTCCGAGTACGTCATCGGAGGGAAGGATCCAGGAACGTACCTAAATGAGGGTGTCCAGATCGCGCAGCGCGGCGCGCTGGTCATTCGCGATCCGGTGGTCGCGGCCGTCCCCGCGTTTGCGCGTGACCTCTTCTTCCCATCGCACGAGCGCGAGGACTACTACGGCATCCGCTTCATGGGGTTTTTCGTCAGGGACCCTGCCGCCGGTTCCGTGGTCGGCCAGTTTCCGCACCTCTTTCCGGCCTCGATCGCGATCGGCTACGGCATCGACGGGCTGACGGGTGCCCGGCGCACCGTCGGCGCCTGGGCCATTCTGGGAGTGCTCGCGGTGTACTTCACCGGGGCGCGTCTGGCCGGACGAACGGCGGCCGCGGCCGCCGCGGCGCTCCTGACGCTGCACGTCGTGGAAGTGTGGTTTTCGCGGTATCCGAATGCCGAGGTGGTCATGCAGGCGCTGCTCTTCGCCGCCCTGCTCGCCAACGCGCGGGCGCACGTCGATCGGGATCCGTTCTTCGCGCCCGTCGCCGGAGCACTGCTCGGGCTCATGCTCTTCCTGCGCTTCGACGCCGTGCTCGGGATCGCGGGAGTCGCCGGAGGGCTTGCACTGTCGGCGTTCAACGGGCAGCGGCCGCGGCTGTCGTTCCTCCTGGTCTTTGCCGCCGCGGCGGCGCTCGCGACCGGGTATCTCCTGGGGCCGATGCGCGCGTACGCGGACCTGCCGATCGTGTTTCTCAGCCATCTGCCCTGGTGGCAGTACGTGGTGCTCGGGCTCACGATCCCGGGCGTTGCGGGAGCGCTGTGGGCGGCTGCGAGATATCCGCCGGTGCGCGTGCAGGTGGTGCGCTGGGCCCCAGCCGTGCTGACCGTCTCGCTCGCGGCCCTGGCCGCCTATGCGCTGCTCTTCCGGCATCCGGGCGGCCGGCTGGCCGCTCACGATGCCTACGCGCTGCGGACGTTCACCGACTTCTACCTGTCCCTCCCCGCACTCATCGCCGCCCTCGTCGGAATCGGACTCGTCGCGCGCGCGGCGTTCTGGCGCGACCCGGCGCTCTTCGTCACCCTCGCAGTATTTTCCTGCTTCTTCTTCTTCAAGATTCGGATCGTGACCGATCACTTCTGGATGACGCGGCGGTTCCTGCCGGTGATCCTCCCGGCTGCACTGCTCTTCGCCTGCGCCGCCGCGCTCAGCGGCAGCCGCGGGGGCTGGAAAGGCGCAGCCGCGCTGCGCACCCTCGTCGGCATCGCCTTCGTGGCGCTGCTCGCCGCGCAGTACGGACGGGCGAGCCGCCCTCTGCTGCACCACGTCGAATACGCGGGGCTCATCCCCAGGATCGAGAGACTGGCGGCCGACATCGGCAACGAGGACCTCGTCATCGCCGAGTCCCGCGACGCCGGGAGCGACGTCCACGTGCTCGCCCTGCCGCTTGCCTACATCTACGCGAAGCAGGTGCTCGTCCTCAACTCGGCCAGGCCGGACAAGCCGGTGTTCGCGGCGTTTCTCGACTGGGCGCGCACCCACTACTCGCGGGTGCTGTTCGTGGGGGGAGGGGGAACAGATTTACTGTCGCACCGGTACGGCGTGGTGCCCCTCGCAAGCGAGCGTTTCCAGGTGCCGGAGTACGACGCGCCACTCGATGCCTATCCGCGTTTCGTCAGGGCCAAGGAGTTCGACTACGGGGTCTATGCTTTCACACCCGCGCCGGCAGCGACCGGTCGCCGGTTCGAGCTCGATCTCGGATTCCAGGACGACCTGCACGTCCTGCGCTTCCACGCGAAAGAGCAGGCGGGCGGCCGCACGATCCGCTGGAGTCGCGCCACGTCGTTTGTCG